>CBFDBL010000015.1:0-26219 GCA_965603035.1 uncultured bacterium | reverse complement strand
CGTCGCCGTAGCCCTGGTCGTCGGTGAAGAAGAGGATGAAGTTCGGCTTCGCCGTCTCGGGCGCGGCGGGCGCCCGGCGCCGCAGCAGCGCCCCGGCGGCCGCCGCGGCCGCGAGCGACAGGAAGTCGCGCCGACGCAGTCCACGGGACGACGTGCTCACCCGGGTCCTCCTGCTACCGTGCGATGGTGATCGTCCTGCCGCGCTTGCCGACGGGCAGGTGGGCGGTCCAGAGGCCGTGGCCCGCGTCGACGAAGTCGATGCCCCGTGCCACGGGCGCGCCGGCCTCGCTCCAGACGGCGAACGGGCCGGCCTCCCGCAGCCGCAGCTTCAGCTTCGTGGCAGAGGTCGCGACCACCTCGACGGCCGCTGGCGAGAGGTACTTGTCGGTGCGCCCCACGGCCGCCCAGCCGTCGCGGATCGGGCACAGCAGCAGCAGGCGATCGCTGAAGCCATTGAGCCGGAAGCCGTAGTCGCCCTCCAGCCGCTCGGCCCTGCCCGCGTACCAGTCGTAGACCAGCAGGCCCTCCTTGGGGACCTCCCATCGCCCTGGGTAAGGCTGCATCATGCCGCTGGCGTGGGCGTAGTCGTGACGGCTGACCGACGCGGCCAGGGCGCGCCGGGGCGTGGGCTCGCGCAGGTGGCAGACGTGGATGGCCGCGGCGCCGCCGATGAGCGGCGCGATCGCGCGGTAGGCGACGGGGCGCTTCATCGGGTTCACCGACGCGCAGTCGGGCAGCGGCGCGGCCGGCGCCAGCGGACGCAGCAACTCGCCGTCGGCGAAGCACAGCGGCAGGACGTGCTCGGCCACAATGTCGGCGGGCGCGTCGCTGAGGTAGACGGGGCCGCCGCTCATGGCCTTCGAGACCGCCATCATCCGACCCGCGTGCGGGTCGGACGAGTGGAACATGTCGTGGTCGCCCCACACCGTCTGGCAGAGCCACAACGTGTTGGCGTAGCTCTGCCAGATGTGCGCCTTGCCCTTCGCCGCGTCGCCGACCTTGTAGTCGATGCTGCACCGCGTCACCGCGTTGCGGGTGGTGAACACGCACAGGGCGTTGTGGGCCATGCAGTTGATGAGCCCGTGGAAGCGCCGGCGGCAGGCGTCCTGGAGCGCCGCGCAGCAGTGGTGCCCGGCCGCCACGGCGTTGCCGCAGCCACGGTAGTGCGCGAGGTTGGTCGCCTGGTCGTCGATCTTCACGAAGTCGAAGCCCGCGTCGACCACGGCGTCCAGGAACGCGTCGTAGAAGGCCGCCGCCGCCCCGGGGCTCTCGCGCGGCAGGAGGGCGCCCGAGGGCAGCGCGGCGAGCTGCTCGTTGAGCTCGGGCCCGAGGTCGTTGTCCCGGGCGATGGTCCGCCAGTAGCCGTTGAAGTCGTGCCACACGCCGATCCAGCGGATCCGGTCCTTCTTGCGCAGCCGCAGCAGCGGCTTCCAGCCGTCGGGGAACTTGGCGTTGGGCCGGAAGCTGCGCAGGCGGCGCGCCTTGTGGTCGAGGTGCCCGTCGTCCACCAGCACGTAGCGGACGGGCACGGGCGAGTCCTCGAGCTGGCGGACCGCGTCCACGAGCAGGTCGGAGGTGATATCGGCGCGGTATTCCTCCCAACTGCACCAGCCGAGGTAGCGGAACACGGCGGGATAGGTCCTGGCCTGCCGCGGTCCTGCGGCGCTGCCGCGGGAGAGGGCGTGGCTCCAGGCCTCGTGGCAGGCCGTGTAGAGATCGTCGGTGCGCGCCCAGGCGAAGAGCGGCGCGTCGCAGGCCACGGGCTCCGTGCCCAGGGTGCCCAGGTTCAGCACCAGCCGTCCGCCCGTCGCGACGTTCAGCCACGTCATCGTCTCGCTGCCCGCGATCGGCACGATGGCCAGGTAGCCGCCCCGCTGGAGCTCGAGGAAGACGAACAGGCCCCCGTAGTTGAGCCGCCCGAGCTTCTCGCCGAAGGCCCACGGCAGCACGCGGTTGGCCCCGGCCGGCCACTTGCCAGGCCAGTCGCTGGCGAACCAGCAGCCGCGCCGGAACGCCGGCACGACCAGCTCGTAGCGGCGCAGGAGCCCGAAGCGGTCGGGCGTCCCGCGGTAGTCCTCGGCCACGCGCACGCCCTGGCGCGGGAGACGAGCCAGCCGGATCGTCTCGCTGACGGGCGTGGTGGAGCGGGTCATGTCGGGCCAGTGGGCGGGGCCCTGCGGTGTGGGCGGCATCACGACTCCTTCTTGCTGCGAGGCCTGACGCTCGGGCCGCCGGGCGGCATGCGGAAGCCGGTGGCCCGTTTGAGGCGGGCCATCTCGGCCTGCATCTGCTTGAGGGTATCGCCGCGGGCGGCGTCGCGGGCCAGGTTGTCGAGCTCGTGGGGGTCCTTCCCGAGGTCGTAGAGCTCGACGACGTCGGCGTGCTCGGGGTACTCGATGTACTTCCAGCGGCGGGTGCGGACGGCGGAGGCCGAGGGGCGGTTGAACCTACGGTCGCTCTCGCGGAAGTACTCGTAGAGGAAGCCCTCGCGCCCCGGGTCGCGGCCGGCGAGGGCGGGCAGCCAGCTCCGGCCCTGCATCGAGGGCGCCGGCGGGAGGCCGGCCAGCGCGAGGAAGGTGGGGGCGAGGTCGATGTTGAGCACGAGCGCCTTGCAGCGGGTGCCGGGCTTGACGAGTGGCGGGTAGCGCATGAGCAGGGGGATGCGCATCGAGGGCTCGTAGGCGGCGCGCTTGTCCCACAGGCCACCGTGCTCGCCGTGGAAGTAGCCGTTGTCGCCGGCGAAGACGATGGCCGTGCGGTCGAGCGTGCCGAGGTCGTCGAGGGTCGCGAGCACGCGGCCGAGGTTCTCATCGACGGAGGTGACGGCCTGGTGGTAGCTGCGCATGAGCTGCTGCCAGTCGGCGGGCTTCTTGCGGCCCCAGGGCACCTTGTCGCTCAGGCGGTCGTCGGGGTGCTCGTGGCTCTTGATGTCGGCGTCCTGGTAGAGCGCGGCGTGGCGCTTCGCGGGCGAGAAGGGTGCGTGGACGGCCTTGTGGCTCAGATAGAGGCAGAAGGGCTTCGTCCTCGGCTTCCTGAGCCAGGCGACGGCGAAGTCGGCGAGCTCGTCGGCGGTGTACTTCGTGGCCTCGTGCGGCTTGCCGTCCACGTTCATCGTGCAGTGGAAGTACTTGCCCTGGCCTCGGAAGCTGACCCAGTGGTCGAAGCCGGGCCGCGGGGTGTCCTTGGCGGCCATGTGCCACTTGCCGATGAAGGCGGTCTCGTAGCCTGCCTTCTGGAGGAGCTGGGGGAAGGTGGGGAGCGTGGTGTCGGGGTCGCGGCCGATGTTGGCGTAGACGCCGTGGGTGTGGGCGTAGCAGCCGGTGAGGAAGCTGGCGCGGGAGGGGCTGCACAGCGAGGTGGTGACGAAGGCGTTCTCGAAGAGCGCGCCCTCGGCCGCCAGGCGGTCCATGTGCGGCGTCTTGAGGTAGGGGTGGCCCATGCAGCCGAGCGCGTCCCAGCGCTGGTCGTCGGTGAGGACGAAGATCAGGTTGGGCCGCTTCGGCGCCGCTGCGACACGTCGCGAGGCGGCCAGCGCCCCGCAGAGCGCCGCGCCGCTCGCCCAGTGGAGGAATCGCCGCCGGCTCGGTCGCTCAGTCATCGCTCACCTCGTAACGCAGGAACAGGAAGTCGGCGGGCCTGGCGATGCGGAAGCTCAGGCTCCCGTCGCGGGCGACGCGCCGCCGCCGCGTCGTGCCCCGCCGCAGATCGGTCAGCGCGATGGCCTTGCCCGCCAGGCAGCGCAGGGCGAGGCGGGCCGACGGCTCGCCGCTGCCCAGCTCGCGGAAGACGAGCAGGTAGCCGCTGCGGGCGTGGGCGTCGTGGTTCTGGAAGCCCGTCCAGCTCGCGTCGCTGGGCTCGTCGCCGATGGGGAAGACGAGGCCGCGGAACATCGCCTGGCGGTGCTGCTTGTAGAGGGCGAGCAGCGGGCGGATCTCGTCGCGCGCCGCGGGGGTGTAGTGGTGGGTCTCCTGGAAGAAGATGGGGCTGCCCATCAGCGTGACGGCGACGCAGTAGGGGTGGCCGTGGCGGTGGGCGTTGGAGCGGGTGCGGTCCACGCGGTCGGGGTTCTGGACGGTGATCTGGAACTTCTGGAGGTTGGTGTAGCGGGCGAGCTGCCAGGCGTCGCGGAGCACGAGCCACGGGGTGTAGACGACGTGCTCGGGCCACGCGGGCTTGCGGTTCTCGAGATAGATGTTGCCGAGCTCGCGGGCGAAGAAGTAGCCGACGCGCGGCGGGTTCTCGGTGACGTCCCAGTTGACGCGGACGCGGTGGCGGCTGTGCTCGACGAGGGAGCGGACCTTGGCCAGGAGGGTCTCGAGCTTGTCGTAGGTATCGAGGCTGGCGAAGTCGAGCTTGACGTATCGGAAGCCGCCGTGGTCGTAGTTCCAGAGGAGTGCCTTGCGGGGGATGCGGACGGCGGCCCAGAGTCCGAGGCTCACGCGGTGCTTGCGCGCGGCGGCCTTGACTCGCCGCCAGCCGACGGGGTAGCGCGCCTTGGCGGGCCGCCAGCGGCGGTACTGGTTGCCCTGCCAGCCGTCGTCGATCTGCTGGACGTCGATGCCGAGGTCCGCTGCGCTGGCGATCTCGCGAAGGACGTTCGCCTCGCGGGCCGCCTCGCGCGCCTCGGCGCCGCTGGCCGTGCTGCCCCACGTGTTGGCCAGGATGTAGAGGTCGCGGCGCGGGTCGATGGGGTAGCGGACGCGGTCGAAGGCCTTGACGGCCCGCTCGCGGGCGAGGGCGTCGCCCTCGTAGACGATGCACCAGGTGGCCCAGCAGTCGCGGAAGCGGCCCGCCAGGATATCGCCAGGGCCCGGGCCGAGGCCTGTCACCTCGATGCCGCGGCCGCTGCACGCGAACGCCCCGGTGTCCACGCCCCGCTGGTTGACGCACTTGTGGGATTCCTTGACCAGGCAGAGGCCCGCGCCGGCGTGCTCGACGCACAGGAGGCTCGCCCAGTCCACGGCCCCGTCGGCTCCGACGGCCTCGTCGCGCAGGAGCGGGGTCTCGCGCTGGTTGCGCCGCTGGGTCTCGTTGTAGTAGCCCATCGCCCTGACGGCGGCGCCGTCGAGCGCGGCGGGCACGGAGTCGGCGCGGCCCGAGCGCCCCTCGACGGGCCGGTAGCCCCGCAGGCCCCGCAGCCGGAGCTGCGTGCGGATCCCCGGGCTGTCGGGGTAGACCCACACGACGAGTTGCACCCGCAGCCGCGGCTCGCGGTAGCGGACCTCGGCCAGGGCCTCGATGTGCGGCGACGTCCACGGGCCCCTGCGCACCCGCCGCGCCGTCACCGACACGAGCTCGCCCGCCGTCGCGTCGTCCACCAGGCCGCCGACGGCCCAGTCGCAGGCGCGAGCAGGCTCGCGGCCCGCCCACTGCCTGCCCGACGGCAGATGCCGCAGGCCCGTCGTCACCAGCCCCCTGCCCGTCCACCGCCACGTCCGCCCGAGCACGCCCGTGCTCACCGTCAGCTCATCGCCGGCCGCCTCGACGCTGGCGGAGCCGAGCCTCATCGAGATGCGTTGCACGCGACTGACCTCCTGGGCCGCTAGTGTAGCCGATCTGCCCGCGCAGATCACGCCCCCATCCGCCCGGCCCGCCCGCGCCGAGGCGGCGTCCTCCCCTGTGCCAGGCCCGCCCGAGCCGCGCCACAAGATTCCACACTTGCGCAAGTGTGGAACTTTCGCCGCCCCCTCGACGGCGCGGGCAGACGACGCGCAAGGCAGCGGGGCGCAAAGCGCGCTTGCGGCGGGACGAAGAGGGCGTTACACTACCGATTGTAGTTGCCCCGTGCCGTCTACCACCAGGGGCGTCCCCCGCCGCCCGAGCCAGGAACGACCCGCTGCGATGGCCTTGACGTTCCAGTCGATCCGCAGCGGCAGCTCGGCCAACTGCCTGCTGCTGCGCAACGGCGCCACCTCGCTGCTCATCGACGCCGGCTTCCCGACCCAGCGGGGCTGCCGCCAGGCGCTCGAGCCGCTGCTGCCGAGCGTCGATGCCGTGGTGATCTCCCACCTCCACGGCGACCACGTCCACTACTCGGCGCTGCGGGTGCTCGAGACGTGGGGGAAGCCGCTCTACGTCCACGAGGGCGACGTCGAGGAGCTGGCGGCGCGGCACTTTCGCGGTCGGCGCTTCGGCGACCTCCAGGTCCGGCCTTTCACCAACCGGGGCTTCCAGGTCGGCGGGTTCGCCGTCCAGCCGTTCGAGGTGCCCCACTACCCCGCGCGCAGCACCTTCGGCTTCCGGGTGCGCTGCTCGGCGAACGGCCATCGGCGGGAGATCGTCGTCGCGTCGGACCTGGCGGACTGGTTTGCGCTGGAGCCGTGGTTCGCCGACGCGGACTTCATCTACGTGGAGGCCAATCACGACCCGGGGCTGCTGGAGCTGCGCTGGAACCCGAACTCGTGCTACCACCTGAGCAACGGGGAGTGTGGCCGCCTGCTGCGGCGGGCCTTCGCTCAGAGCCGTGCCCTGCCGAGGGCCGTGATGCTGGGGCACCTGAGCGACGAGCGCAACGAGCCGACCCTCGCCGCCCACACGGTGTGGGAGATTCTCGACGACGCGGGCTACAGCGGCGTCGAGATCCACGTGGCGCCCGCCCACGAGCCGTCCGAGCCGATCGAGATCGTGGCATAGGCCGGCCGCCCGCGCGCACACGGGAGGAGGCCCATCGTGAGACCGCTGCTCCTCGCCGCTCTCGCCTGCCTGGCGCTCGCGCCCGCCCACGGTGCCCGCGAGGCGCGGGTCTCGAACGCGGCGGGCCTGCGCCTGGCGCTCCAGTCGATCGAGCCGGGCGACTCGATCCTCATCGAGCCCGGCGACTACCGCGGCTCGTTCGGCCTCCGCGACCACCGCGCGACCGCCGAGCAGCCGACCGTCATCGCCGCCGCCGACCCCGACAAGCCGCCCGTCCTGCGCGGCAGCAGCCAGTGTCTCCACCTCTCCGACGTCAGCCACGTGGTCCTGCGCGATCTCGCGCTCGCCGGCGCCCGCGTCAACGGCCTCAACATCGACGACGGCGGCGACTACCGCTCGCCCTCCGCCCACGTCGTGCTCGACGGCCTGACCGTCCGCGACGTCGGCTCGCGCGGCAACCACGACGGCATCAAGCTCTCGGGCGTGGACGACCTCGTGGTGCGCGGCTGCACCGTCGAGCGGTGGGGCGGCGGCGGCTCGGCCATCGACATGGTCGGCTGCCACCGCGTGCTGATCGTGGACTGCCTGTTCCGCCACCGCAAGGGCGCGGGCGCGAACGCCGTCCAGGCCAAGGGCGGCAGCGCCAGCGTCGTCGTCTACCGCAACCGCTTCGAGCACGCGGGCCAGCGGGCGGTGAACCTCGGCGGCTCGACCGGCCTGCCCTACTTCCGGCCCAAGGCGCCCGGCTACGAGGCCAGGCGCATCGCCGTGCTCGGCAACGTGTTCGTCGGCTCCATGGCCCCCGTGGCCTACGTCGGCTGCGACGAGGGCCTCGTGAGCCACAACACCATCTACCGCCCGACCCGCTGGGTGCTCCGCATCCTCCAGGAGAGCACGGGCGAGGCCTTCGTGCCCTGCCGCAGGGGCGTGTTCCGCCACAACCTCGTCGTCTGGCGCAAGGGCGACGTCCAAGAGACCGTGAACGTCGGCCCGCACACCGAGCCGAAGAGCTTCCGCTTCGAGGGCAACTGGTGGTACTGCGAGGACGGCCCGAGCCAGCCGCACCTGCCCGTCGCGGAGACCGACGGCATCGTGGGCAAGGATCCCAAGCTCACCCTCGACGGCCTCCGCGCCGCGGCCCCCGGCGCGCCGGGCCACGGCGCGGGCATCCGGGCCGCCGCCGAGGAGGCCGCCCGCATCATCCCGCGCCTCGCCCCCTGGGCCTTCGAGACCGTCGCGTCGATGGCCGGCGCCGGCAAGGCCGACACCGGCAAGCGCGACCTCGACCGCGCCCTCGATGCCCTCAGGGGACTCGTGCCCTGAACGGCTCATCCCCCTTACCCGCGCGCTCGTCCCCCCGCTCCGCGGGGGGACGAGCGCGCGGGATGGGGCGGCTGTGGCCGTTGACACGACGTCACCTGCCTCCATAATCGCTTCCGTCCGGCGTGCATACCTGCGCGCGGAACCAACGCGAGGAGGGCGACATGCGCTCGGCATCGCACCAGGTACGGTTCATCCCCATGCTCGCCGTCGCCGCCGCCATGGCGGCGCACGCCGCCGGCTGGCCGGACTACGTGGCCAACGACGTGCTCCAGTACGCCAGCAGCGCCTTGAGCCACGGGCCGATGCTCGGCCGGCCAGGGGCGACGAGCATCCGCGTCTGGGTCCGCACGAAGAAGCCCATGGCCTTCCGCGTCGTCTACGACACCCGAGTGCCCCTGACGCCCAAGAGCCCAGGCGTGGACGGCCAGACCTCGGCCGACCGCGACAACACGGGCGTGGTGGACCTGACGGGCCTGACGCCCCATACCCGCTACGTCTACGGCGTCGTGCTCGACGGCCAGCTCATCGACACCCGCATCGAGCCGCGCGGCGAGTTCCCCAGCTTCCGCACCCTGCCCACTGCGGATACCCACCGCGACGAGCGCTGGAACCCCAAGGGACGCTTCAACCTGAGCTTCGCCGTCGGCGTCGGCGCCAACCAGGGACCGCACAACCTCCACCACGTCAACCCGCCCGCCTTCAGGACCCTCTTCGAGCGACACGGCCGCGACGTCCAGTTCTTCATCATGAACGGCGATTTCATCTACGAGGAGAACCGCACCCGCGAGCCCGACAGCTTCAGGGCCAACTACCAGCTCTACCTCAGCCGCGGCCGCACCATGGCCAACTTCCTCCGACACGTCCCCACCCTCTTCACCTACGACGACCACGAGACCTTCAGCGACCTGGAGGGCACGGGCGAGATCGGCCTGCGCAAGGGCAAGTGGCTCCTGCGCGACCCCGCGCTCGAGGTCTGGTACGAGTATGCCGCCTGGGCCAACTTCCAGGGTCCCCAGAACGGGCCGCTGCGCTTCGGCAAGGCGAAGGTCGCGAAGGGCAAGGACATCCTGGACGACCCGCGGGCCGACTTCTCGACCCTGCGGCCCGAGCAGGTGAGCACCCTCCACGCGCTGATGAGCAGCAGGAACGCGGGGGTCTACGAGCTGGTCGAGGTGCTCGACAAGCAGCGGCTGAGGGTCCGGCCCGCCTTCCGCGCCGACGAGGACGCCTGCGCCTACAGCGTCGGCACCCACCACTACTTCGACTGGCGGGTCGGCAACTGCCATTTCTTCGTGCTCGACACCCGCGGCGAGCGCACCCGCTACGTGCCCGACAAGGCGCACGACCCCGACCGCTTCCTGCTCGGCAAGGCCCAGCTCGCCTGGCTGATGGACGGGGTCCGCAAGAGCGACGCCGACTTCCTCTTCGTCGTCTCCAGCGTGGGCGTGGTCATCTATCACACGAACTTCCACGTGGCCAGGCGCCCGCCGAGCGGCCGCTCGCCGAAGGAGGACGGCTTCCCGGGGGCCGTCGTCGAGCGCGAGAAGCTGCTCGACTTTCTCGACGGCATCCACAAGCCGGTCATCCTCCTGACGGGGGACCTGCACAACTCGCTGGCCGTGCAGATCAGCGACAACGTGTGGGAGTTCCTGACGGCGCCGCTCAACTCCAAGTGTCACCCGCGGGCGACGGCGGGCAACCCGCCCTTCGGCGGCTGGTTCGACAGCGAGGGGCGGAAGGTGAAGATCAAGTGGATGGCCGGCTACCCCGACGACGTGCACTACTCGCGGCTCAACTCGACCGTCTACGCCGTCGTGCAGGTCAACAACTGCCTCCGCTCCGCCCTGCCCAAGGGCCCGGGCATCCGCTGGGTCGCCTACGACGCGCCCCAGGCCGTCGTCCGCTTCCACGACGGCTACACGGGGAAGCTGCTCTACGCCGAGGGCATCTCGACGGCGGACGCCCGGCCCGCGCCCGTCGAGCGCTGAGAGGGCCAGGAGAGCCGCGTTGCCGCGAGCGAGACGCATTCCCGCGACCCTGGCCCTCACGGTGGTCGCCGCGGTCGGGCAGGCGCGGGCCGGCGGGCTGATCGGCCACTGGCGCTTCGACCAGGCGGCGGGGCGGACAGCGAAGAATGCGCTGCTGGCCGGCGCCGACGGCACGATACACGGCGCGGCGTGGACGCTGGGCAAGAGCGGCGGCGCGCTGCGCTTCGACGGCCGCGATGACTACGTGGCGCTCGGCGACCTCGGGGCGTTCGAGGCCGCGACCCTCGCCTTCTGGCTCAAGCCGGCCGACGTGACGAAGGACGCCTGGCAGGGCACAGTGTCGAGCGACGGCTGGGAGGCAGGCGTTCTCCACAACCCGCTGCGCCGGGGCGTCGTCGACGTCCACCTGCACCTCGGCGGCTCGCGGCGGGGGCGCGCGCAGAGCACGAAGCTGAAGAGGGACATCTGGCATCACGTCGCGATCGCGGCCGACACGCGGACCCACGTCCTGCGCTTGTTCGTCAACGGCTCCGAGCAAGACACGGCCGACATCGCGGCGCTCAAAGGCTCACTGAAGCTCACCGAGATGGTCGTCGGCCGCGAGCACAACGGCCGCTACTTCGCCGGCGTCATCGACGACGTGCGGATCTACGACTACGCCCTCGCCGAGAAGGAGGCCCGAGCCTTGTGCCCCAACGCCCCGCTGCCCGGCCGCCGCGACCCCCGCAACATCCGCCTCGGCCGCCCCATCCCCGACGAGAGCTACGCCGATCAGCCCTACGTCGTCGTCACCAGCGACGGCGGATGGCTCTGCACCATGACCACCGGCCCCGGCAACGAGGGCCACCACGGCCAGCACATCGTCGCGACCCGCAGCACCGACCAGGGCCGCTCCTGGTCGAAGCCCGTGGACATCGAGCCGAGCGACGGCCCCGAGGCCTCGTGGGTCGTCCCGCTCGTCGTGCCCAGCGGCCGCGTCTATGCCTTCTACACCTACAACGGCGACAACGTCCGCACCCTCCGCGGCAAGGCCATCCGCGCCGACACCATCGGCTGGTACGCCTTCCGCCACTCCGACGACGGCGGCCGCACGTGGTCGAAGCAGCGCTACCGCCTGCCCATGCGCCTGACGGCCTGCGATCGCGGGAACGACTGGGGTGGCGAGGTGCAGATCTTCTGGGGCATCCACAAGCCCGTCGTCGCCGGCTCCGACGTCCTCTTCGCCTTCACCAAGCTCGGCCGCTACATGCTCGAGCAGGGCGAGGGCTGGTTCTTCCGCTCCGACAACATCCTGGCCGAGGCCGACCCGGCGAAGCTCCACTGGGAGCTGCTGCCCGAGGGCGACCGCGGCCTCCGCGCCCCCGAGCTCGGCTCCGTCCAGGAAGAGCACAACATCGTCCACCTGGGCGGCAGGACCTTCTACTGCGTCTACCGCACGACCCTCGGCTACCCCTGCCACGCCTACAGCTTCGACGGCTGCCGCACCTGGACGAAGCCCGAGTTCATGACCTGCACGCCCGGCGGCCGTCGCATCAAGACGCCCCGCGCCTGCCCGCAGCTCTGGCGATGCGCCAACGGCAGGTTCCTCTTCTGGTTCCACAACCACAGCTCGAAGACCTTCCACGGCCGCAACCCCGCCTGGGTCGCGGGCGGCGTCGTGAAGGACAGGCGCATCCACTGGTCGCAGCCCGAGATCCTGCTCTACGACCCCGACCCCGAGCAGCGGATGAGCTACCCCGGCCTCATCGAGCAGCACGGCCGCACGTGGGTGACCGAGACCAACAAGACCATGGCCCGCGTCCACGAGATCGACAAGACCCTGCTCGAGGGCCTCTGGGGGCAGGGCGAGGGCAAGACCGTCGCCCGCGACGGCCTCGTCGTGGACCTCGGCCCCGAGCAGATGCGCACCAAGGAGAGCAAGACGCTCCCGCGTCTCGACCTCGCCGAGACGGGCGGCCTCTCGCTGGACCTCTGGGTCACCTTCGCCGACCTCTCACCTGGCCAGGCCATCCTGGACACCCGCGACGAGGCCGGCCGCGGCATCGCCCTCACCACCGCCGGGAAGGGCGCCGTCCGCATCGAGCTCAGCGACGGCGAGGCCAAGGCATCCTGGGACAGCGATCCCGGCCTCCAGCCCGGCAAGCTCCAGCACATCATCGCCATCGTCGACCAGGGCCCACAGATCATCACCTTCGTCATCGACGGCCAGCTCTGCGACGGCGGCACCCACCGCCAATACGGCTGGGGCCGCTACCCCGCGCCGCTGGGCGACGTGGCCGGCACCGGCAAGCTCCGCCTCGCCCGTCCGCCCAAGGCAGAGCTCAAGCGCCTGCGCGTCTACCGCCGCTACCTCCGCACCTCCGAGGCCGTCGCCCACTTCCACGCCGAGCCATAGGCCCAGAAGGCGCTCGTCCCTCCGCTCTGCGGGGGGACGGGCCTCCCGCCGCTCCGCGGCACGAATCGGGAGGACGCCCAATGCCCAGAACACGCTACACCATCCAGGAACCCGCCGAACCGCACTTCCTCACTTGCACAGTCGTCGGCTGGATGCCGCTCTTCTCGCGCCCAGACTCGGCACAGGTCGTGTTGGACTCGCTCACCTTCCTGCAACAACAGAGCCGGCTCATCCTCTACGGCTATGTCCTGATGGAGAACCACCTCCACCTGATCGCGCGGGCCGACGACCTCGCCGAGCAGATCGGCGACTTCCGGTCGTACACGGCACGGCAGATCATCAATGGGCTGGAGAAGACGCACGATCGCGCTATGCTATACTGGCTGAGGCAACTCAAGGCCAGCTACCGCCACGACAGGACACATCAGCTCTGGCGCGAAGGCAGCCACCCCCAGTGGGTCCAGAGCGAGGACATGATGCGACAGAAGCTGGAGTACATGCACGACAAACCCGTGCGACGGGGCTACGTGGATGACCCGACACATTGACGGTACTCGAGCGCGCGCAACTATGCGGGGCTGAAGGGCCTCATACCGGTGACGACAGACTGGTGATGGATCTCGCGCGCGGCTTGCCCTGGCGTGCGTCGTGATCACGGGTTGGCCGCGGAGCGGCGCGCGCCGCGTCCCCCCGCGGAGCGGAGGGACGAGCGGGAGGGTGGAGCGGAAGGACGAGCGAAGGGGCAGACAGGAAGGCGCAGCCCTACTGGGCGCTCGTCCCTACGCTCCGCGTGGGGACGCACACCCCGCCGCTCCGCGGCACGAACAGTGAAGGGGCCTGCCCGATGCGAACGACGCTTGCATTCTCGATCCTGTGCTGCCTCACCAGCGCGGCGCACTGTGGCCAGGTCGCCGTCGAAGGCAAGCTCCAGGTGCTCTATCTCGACGGCCTCGCCGACCCCGCGCGGTGGGGGCCGGCGGAGTGCACGGTCAAGGCGAGCGAGAAGCTGAAGGCTGATGGACGGTCGACGCTGCATCTCCACATCCCCGTCGATCACCAGGGCGGCGAGGCGAAGTACCCCATCGGCTGGCCACGCATGTACATGACTCTCAGGAAGCCCGATGAGACGGGCTGGGCGGAGTTCGAGCGCTTCGAGTTCCTCATCCACGCGACCATGTCGCGGCCGATGCCGCCGAAGAGCTCGCTCAATCTCCAGATCCACTGCCCCGACAAGCACAACGCCCTCAACCGCAACCTCAGCGAGCTCCGCCTCGGCCAGTGGGTCCGCGTCTCGATCCCCATCCGCAGCGTCAAGGACGTCGAGCAGGTGGCGCGCCTGGGCCTCAACATCTCCGAGAGCAACTACAAGCACGGCGACGTGCTCGACTTCCACATCGGCGCCTTCCGTCTCGCCCGCGCCGCCGAGTTCGGCCTCGCGTCGCTGCGGGTGACGGCGCACGTCACCTACCGCGACCGGCCGCGCCTCACCGTCGAGCTCGAGACCGTCGGGCCGCCGGGCAAGGTCAGGCGGGGCCTGCCGCTGGCTGTCTACCGCGACAAGCGCCTCGTCCATCGTGAGACGCAGCCCGTGCGACGGGGCGTGCAGACCCTCGGCCTCGACCTCAGCAAGGCGAAGCTCGAGGTCGGCCGCCACACCCTCGTCGCCTTCGACGAGGCGCCCGAGCAGCGCATCGAGGCCGCTTTCCGCGTCGTCGAGTCGCCCTGGGAGGAGCAGAAATGACCAAGCACTGGCCTTCCCTCGTCCTCCTCTTCGCCAGCGCCGCCTCGGCCGGCACCCTCCGCATCGACTTCGGCACCGAGACCTCGCCCGTCCGCAAGGGCTGGCTCCGCGTCACCCACAAGACGAAGTTCGGCGACAAGACGCCCGTCGGCTGGCTCTCGACCGACGGCCTCGTCTCACGCAACAACCCCATCCCGCGCGACTGGAAGCTCAACCCCTCCCGCGGCCGCAAGTACCCCCCACCCATCTACACCACCGACCTGCGGCAGGATTGCGTGCAAGGGACGAGGCAGGCAACCCTGGCCGTCCGTGTGCCCGACGGCAACTACGTGGTGTGGCTCCTGTGCGGCTCGGCTGGCGGCAGCAGATACCAGGTCTGGGAAACGCAAGTGACGTCTTCCGTCGGCAACTTCGGGAACGCTCCCTTCATCACGGGAAGCTCGCCGGGCGACGAGTTCGGCTCTGAGACGTCTGCCGGGCCGTACGCGTGCCGAGCGCAGTGGGACACGGCCGTCGCCGAGGACGGTAAGCTCGAGGTCCGCCTCCACACTGAGAGCCGCTGGGTGGTGAACGCGATTCTCGTGGTGCCGCTGGGTGATTGGACGGCAGTCCGGGAACGGGAGATCGCGCAGATCGAGCGAGAGGTCTTCTTCCTCCCTGACGATGTGCTTCCCGACTGGCGGCACACGCCACATAGGGAGGACACGCCCATGCCCACGCCGACGAACGTGGAGCGGCCGCGCGGCTTCCTGGTCTACCACCGCCCCTATCTCTCCCCTGTCTGGCCCAACACGGTGCCGACGCGCGAGGAGTGCGATCCCACCCTTCGCGCGTTTGCGGCTCGCGACGAGTACGAGCCGCTTACCTTCACCATCCTGCCGCTCCACGACGCCAAGTCGTGCACGATCGACGTTGGAGAGCTGCGGACGGTCGATGGTCACACGATCCGCCAGGAGGACATCGACGTCCGTTGCGTCCGGTACATGCACGTCCGCCCCAACTACAGCACCCACGGTATCTACTATCGCGCGCCCGATGTCCTCAGGCCCCTCGGCCACCCAAGCCGGCCGCTGCGCAAAGGTGAGAACCTCCGGATATGGATTACCGTGCGGGTCGGCCCGTTCGCAGCGCCAGGGATCTACAGGGGCAGTATTGACTTGTACGGAGAAGACGCCCTGGGCGCCGAGCCAGCCCAGGTACCCGTCATCTTCCGCGTCCTCCCCATCAAGCTCCAGAAGGACCTGTCGCTGGTCTATGGGACGTACTACCGCCACCCGTACGACATGGCGCGGCGGGCGCCCGACAGCTTCTCGCGGCGATGGTGGCGGCGGAAGGCCGAGCTCGAGGCGGCCGATATGGCGGCGCACGGGCTCAATGCCATCGTGAGCGGCATCGGCGGGAGGATGGATGAGAAGGGCAAGTGGCAGCTCGACTTCGACCACCTGGGCGCGAAGCTCGATCTCTGTCGCCGACATGGGCTCACGAAGCCCGTCATCTGCCACATCCCGACGAGCCACATCTACAGCAAGTACATGAAGGCCTCGATGGGCTCGCACCTGCGGCTGCTCAAGATGCCGCCGAAGGGCTTCTTCGACGATCTCACGGCCTGTGTGCAGGCCATCGAGACCGAACGCCGCCGCCGCCAGTGGCCCGAGCTGCTCTACTACCCCATCGACGAGCCGTCGCGGTCAGAGGTCTCGGTCAGGTTCATGGTCGAGGTGATGAAGGCCATCAAGCGGGTCAAGGGCGTTCGCACCTACGTGACGGCCGACCCCGCGCACGAGGCATTCGCCCCGCTCAAGCCGGTGGTCGATGTGTGGTGCTGCCAGCCCTTCACCTTCCCCCGCGAGCAGATCGTCGCCGACATGAAGGCCCGCGGCGTCGAGTACTGGTGCTACCCCAACCACATCGCAGGGGAGAACGACCATACCCCCGTCGCGGGCGCCAGGATGACCTACGGCTTCGGCTTCTGGCGCAGCGGCTTCCGCGCCCTCACCCCATGGATCTACCAGAGCGTCGTGAGCGACCCGTGGAACTACCTCGACGGCAGCGCCATGGACTTCTTCAACCGCACTGACGACGACGGCAGTCCCATCCCGGTGATGCTCTGGGAGGCCTATCGCGAGGGCATCGACGACGGCCGCTACATCACCACCCTCGAGCGCACCATCACGAGCGCCCGCGAGGCCGGCCACGCGAAGCTCGCCGACGAGGCCCAGGCCGAGCTCCAGTACGTGTGGGACGCCATCGACGTGCAGGAGAAGTACAAGCACGACGGCCTGTGGGACCCCGCGCTCTTCGACCGCCACCGCTGGCTCATCGCCCGCCAGATCCTGAAGCTCCAGGAGGCGCTGGCGGCCGGCCGCTAGCCCGCACTACTCGGGCGCGGGCGCCAGGTAGCCACGCTCGACGGCCTCGCGGATGAGGCGCTGGGCGTAGGCCCAGAGGACGGACGAGCCGTCGCCGATGGGCGAGCAGCGCTCGACGACCTGGTCGGCCGTGACGCCGTGGCTGCGCCAGCACTTCCCCCCGGTCGGCATGTGGAGCAGCAGCGGCTGGAGGCGATCGAGCGCCGCGGCGTAGCGGGCCTCGGGCGTCTGGCGAGCCTCGAACTCGTCCCACAGCGCGCGCAGCGCGCGCGCCTGATCGGGTGGGAGCAGGCCGAAGACACGGTCGGCGGCGCGCCGCTCGCGCTCGGCCTGGTCCGCCCTGGCCTCGTCGTCGTAGGCGAAGGTGTCGCCGGCGTCGATCTCGACGAGATCGTGGACGAGGATCATCCCGAGCGCGCGGAGCAGATCGAGGCCGGGCTCCTCGGCATACTCCAGGAGCAGGATCGCCATCAGGGCCATGTGCCACGAGTGCTCGGCGTCGTTCTCGCGCCGCGAGCCGTCCGCCAGCCAGGTTTGCCGCAGCACGTGCTTGACTTTGTCGATCTCGACGATGAAACGAACCTGCTCGGCCAGCCGCTCGGGCGTCTCGGCCACGGTGCTTCTCCTTCAGTTGTCTCGGTTCCCACCCACAGCCCGCTATGATGCCAGCGACAGCGGGCGGACGCAAGGTGGGCGGCGAGGCGACTGGACAGGGGGGGTGAGAAAGTGAATAATGGGGGCCTGAGCGCGATCCGGCCTATCCCCTCGCCCAATCGACCCGGAGGTGAAGCAACGATGGCCACTCCACACGGCGGCCCCGATTGGCAGGACCACCACGTGCTCCAGCGCAACCGCGAGCCGGCGCACGCGACGCTGCTGCCCTGCCCCGACGAGGCCTCGGCGCGAGCGGGCGAGCGGGGGGCCTCGCCGTGGTTCAAGCTCCTGAGCGGCACGTGGGACTTCGCCTACGCCGAGTCGCCGGCCGACGCGCCCCACGGCTTCGAGCGACCGGCCTTCGACACCGCCGACTGGGACCCCATCCCCGTGCCCAGCAACTGGCAGATGCACGGCTACGGCCGCCCGAACTACACCAACGTCCGCTACCCCTTCCCCGTCGATCCGCCCTTCGTGCCCGACGCCAACCCCGTCGGCTGCTACCGCCGGGCCTTCGCCCTGCCCGCGGCGTGGGACGGCCGGCGCGTGTTCCTGCACTTCGACGGCGTCAACTCCGCCTTCTACGTCTGGCTCAACGGCCAGCGGGTCGGCTACAGCCAGGGCGCGCACCTGCCCGCCGAGTTCGACGTCACCGCCGCGCTCCAGCCCGGCGAGAACCTCCTGGCCGTCCAGGTCCTCCAGTGGTCGGACGGCGCGTACCTGGAGGACCAGGACTTCTGGCGGCTGAGCGGCATCTTCCGCGACGTCTATCTCTTCGCGACCCCCAGCGTCCACATCCGCGACGTCCGCGTCCGCACGCCGCTCGACAAGGCGTATGAGCACGCGAAGCTCCAGGTCCGCGCCACGGTCCGCAACTACGGCGACGAGCCCGCCCAGCCGTGCACCGTGACGGCGAAGCTCCTCGACCCCGACGGCCGCCTCGTCCTCGAGCGCCGCGTCGGCGCCACGCCCGAGCTGGCGCCCCAGCGCGAGCGCTCGGTCTCGATGACCGCCAAGGTCGAGTCCCCTCGCAAGTGGACGGCCGAGACGCCCTGCCTCTACGAGCTGCTGCTCGCGCTCCAGGACGCCGAGGGCGCGGTGCTGGAGGTCGAGCGCTTCGACATCGGCTTCCGCTCCGTCGAGGTCCGCGACCAGCAGGTGCTGGTCAACGGACGGCCCATCACGATCCGCGGGGTGAACCGCCACGACACGGACCCCGACCTCGGCCACGCCGTCTCGCTCGCCGCCATGGCCCGCGACGTCACGGTGATGAAGCGCCACAACGTCAACGCCGTCCGCACCTCGCACTACCCCAACGACCCGCGCTTCTACGCCCTGTGCGACCGCTACGGGCTCTATGTGATCGACGAGGCCGACCTCGAGACCCACGGCTGCCGCCCCGTCGAGCTGCTCAGCGCCGACCCCGCGTGGGAGGCCGCCTACATCGACCGCGCCCAGCGCATGGTCGAGCGCGACAAGAACCACCCCTGCGTCGTCATGTGGTCCCTCGGCAACGAATCCGGCTACGGCGTCAACCACGACGCCATGGCCCGCTGGATCCGCAAGGCCGACCCCACGCGCCTCATCCACTACGAGGGCCTCGCCCGCGCCCAGCGCCAGCAGAAGGCCAAGGACGTGCCGCTCGAGCTCTACGACATCGAGAGCGAGATGTACACCAGCGTCGAGCGCCTCGACGAGAAGGGACGGGCCGCCGACGACCCGCGGCCCTTCCTGATGTGCGAGTACGCCCACGCCATGGGCCAGGGGCCGGGCAACCTCAAGGAGTACTGGCAGACGATCCGCAAGCACCCGCGGCTCGCCGGCGGCTGCATCTGGGAGTGGGCCGACCACGCCATCCGCATGCGCACCGAGGGCGGCGCCGAGTGGTTCGCCTACGGCGGCGACTTCGGCGACCAGCCCAACGACGGCAACTTCTGCTGCGACGGCCTCTGCTTCCCCGACCGCGTGCCCCACACGGGCCTCGTCGAGTACAAGACCATCATCCAGCCCGTCCACGTCGAGCCCATCGACCTCGCCAGCGGCTCCCTGCGCATCGTCAACCGCCGCGACTTCGCACCGCTCGACGACCTCGAGGGCGCCTGGACCCTCCGCGTGGACGACCGCGTCGTCGGCCAGGGCGCGCTGCCCGAGCTGACCGTCGCGGCCGGCGAGGCGATGGAAGCCGCCGTGCCCGTCGAGCTGCCGGCGCTGCCGCCCGGCGCGCTCGTGTGGCTCGACCTGAGCTTCACGCAGAAGGCCGACACGCTGTGGGCGGAGCGCGGCTACGAGGTCGCCTTCGCACAGTTCCAGGTCCCCGCCGCGGCGCCGGCGGCGCCCGCCGTCCGCGTCGCCGACATGCCCCAGGTGTGCGTCGAGGACGACGAGCGGACGATCGCCGTCGCGGGCGACGACTTCCGCATCGCCTTCGACCGCCAGGAGGGCAGGATGACCTCCTGGGCGTGGCAGGGCCTCGAGCTGCTGGCCCGCGGGCCCCGGCTCCAGCTCTGGCGGGCGCCGACCGACAACGACAAGCACGTCCGCAACGAGTGGGTCGCCGCGGGCTACGACCGCCTCGTCCACCGCATCACCGCCGTCGAGGCCGAGCGCGTCGGCGAGCGGGCCGCCAGGGTCCGCGTCGAGGCCGTGCTCGGCGGCTACAGCGTGCCGCCGCCCTTCCGCTGCACCTACACCTACAGCGTCTACGGCAGCGGCGACGTGGTGATCGAGACGGCCATCGAGCCGCTGCTCGAGAGCCTGCCGCCCATCCCCCGCGTCGGCCTCGAACTGCACCTGCCCGAGGGCTTCGAGCAGCTTGCCTGGTACGGCCTCGGCCCGCACGAGTGCTACGTCGACCGCAAGGAGAGCGGCCGCGTGGGCCTCTGGCGCGGCACCGTCGCCGAGCAGCACGTGCCCTACATCATGCCCCAGGAGAACGGGAACAAGGCGGAGTGCCGCTGGGCCGCCGTCACGACCGCCCGCGGCACGGGCCTCCTGGTCGTCGGCATGCCGACCCTCAACGTCAACGCCCAGCACCACACGCCCGACGACCTGACGAAGGCCCTGCACGAGCCCGAGCTCCAGCCGCGGCCCGAGACCATCCTCCACCTCGACCACGCCCACAACGGCCTCGGCAGCAACAGTTGCGGCCCCCGCGAGCTCGAGCAGTACCGCCTCATGCCCGTGCCCATGGCCTTCGCCGTCCGCCTCCGCCCCTTCGCGTCCGACGCCGCCAGCGCCATGGCGCTCAGCAAGCAGGCCCTCGAGCCGCTGTCTTGACACGGCACGCCCCGTCGTCTAGGGTGCGGACGCAAGGGAGCCCATTTGTCAGGAGAGACACCGTGAAGTGCCCGAGGGACGGAACGAAGCTGGAACGCGTCGAGATCCTGGGCCTCGAGCTCGACAAGTGCCACACGTGCGACGGCATCTGGTTCGACCATCGCGAGCTCGACCGCATCCGCGATGCCAAGGTCGACGGCGTCGAGGAGGTGATCGAGCGCAAGTACGGCGACCCCCAGGTCGAGACGGGCGAGCTCGCTGGCCACATGCGCTGCCCCCGCTGCGGCGAGGGCGCGCGCCTCACCCGCCGCCACTACACCTACACCAAGCCGGTCGAGGTGGACTACTGCCCCGCCTGTTACGGCTTCTGGCTCGACGACGGCGAGCTCGACGCCATCGTCGGCGAGAGGACATCGCTCGAGCAGATCCGCGACCCCGGCCCCCTCAAGCGCTTCGCCCACGCCATGGCCAAGCTCCTCGGCCGGGGCCAGGACTGACCCTCGAACACCCGAACAGGAAAGGACGTGTCGTGATGAGACTGATGGCGATCTGCGCGTTGGTCGGCGGCGTTGCCTCGGCGCTCGGCGGCGAGGCCCCCGAGCTGAAGACCCTGGAGGCGAAGATCAGCTACTGCCTCGGCCTCAACATCGGCAAGAGCATGAAACAGCAACAGGTCGAGCTCGACCTCGACATCCTGATGCGCGGCCTCAAGGACGGCGCGTCGGGCGCCCAGCCGGCCCTGACCGAGGAGCAGATCCGCGAGGCCATGACCGCCTTCCAGCAACAGATGCGCGGCAAGGCCGAGGAGCATGCCAAGACCCTCGGCGACAAGAACAAGCAGGAGGGCGACGCCTTCCTCGCCGCCAACGGCAAGAAGCAGGGCGTCCAGACCACCGCCAGCGGCCTCCAATACAAGGTGACCAAGCCCGGCACCGGCACCATGCCGAAGGCCGCCGACACCGTGAGCGTCCACTACCGCGGCACCCTGCTCGACGGCACCGAGTTCGACAGCTCCCACAAGCGCGGCCAGCCCGCCGAGTTCCCCGTCAACGGCGTCATCAAGGGCTGGACCGAGGCCCTCCAGCTCATGAAGGTCGGCGCCAGGTGGACCCTCTACGTCCCCTCCGCCCTCGCCTACCGCGACCGCGGCGCCGGCCGCCTCATCGGCCCCAACGCCACCCTCGTCTTCGAGGTCGAGCTGCTCCAGATCAAGTGACCGGCCCGACCGGCCGACCACGGCCACCCTCCATCGGTGGGCCCTCACGCGGGATCTCCGCGACGGGCACGGCAGGAGCCGTGCGCTCGCGGTTGACTCCTCCCGCCCATGCGAGTAGAAGGAGCGCGAGGCAGCGGATCCCATCTGGCAGGAGGATCGGGCATGGGTGAGTCATCGCGACGGGGGTTCCTGAAGGCAACGGGGGCGGCGGCCACGGCGCTGACGGCCGCGAGCTACGGGCGGGTGCTCGGCGCGAACGAGCGGCTGTCCATCGGGCTCATCGGCTGCGGCGGGCGCGGCGTCGGCGCGCACATGGGCGGCGCGCGCCGGTACGCCAAGGAGCAGAACGTCGTGTTCACGGCCGTGTGCGACCCCTGGCGCATCGCGCGCGAACGAGCGGCGGCGAAGGCGAAGGAGTGGTTCGGCGTCGAGGCGCGCCAGTTCGTCTCGTATCGCGAGGTGGTGGCCCTCAAGGACATTGACGCGGTGATGATCGCCTCGTGCGACCACCAGCACACGACGCATCTGGAGGCCGCGGCCAAGAACAAGAAGGACGCCTACTGCGAGAAACCGCTGGCCATGGACCTCGCGAAGCTCAAGCGGGCCTGCGACGCGGTCCGGGCCAGCAAGATCGTGTGCCAGATCGGGACCCAGCTCCGCAGCCTGCCCTCGATGACGGGCTGCCGCGAGCTGTTCAGGACGGGCGTGCTCGGCAAGGTCTCGCGCATCGAGCGCCACCGCAACGGCCGCAAGCCGTACTGGTACGGCCGCCTCAAGGACGTCAAGGAAAAGGACGTGGACTGGAAGGAGTTCCTGATGGACCGCCCGATGCGGCCCTTCAGCGCCGAGCAGTTCAGCGGCTGGTACGGCTACCGCGACTTCTCCGACGGCCCGGTCCCGGGCTTCGGCAGCCACTTCATCGACCTCGTCCACTACATCACCGGGGCCAGGCACCCCGTCAGCGCGGTCTGCCACGGCGGGACCTTCACGTGGAAGGACCACGGCTTCACCTGCCCCGACCACGTCGAGGCCCTCTGGGTCTATCCCGAGGGCTTCATGGTCACCTACTCGACGAACTTCGGGAACGCGAGCGGGAGCGTCGAGCGCCTCTACGCCGAGCACGGGGTGATGGACCTGCTGCCGTGGGGGGCGCCGACCGTCTCCGGCGACGGCGCCATCAAGAAGGGCAAGCTGGGCAAGGCCGAGCCGGTGGAGCCCGTCGCCCGCGACGAGCACGTGCTCGATTGGCTCAAGTGCCTGCGCAGCCGCGGCACGCCGAACGCCGACATCGAGGCGGGCTACCAGCACGCCGTCGCCGTCGTCATGGCCATGCGGGCCTTCGACAGCGGCCGCCGCATCCTCTACGACGCCGACAGGCGCGAGCTCAAGGAAGGATAGGGCACGCGATGCGAGACGACGTGACGCGCAGGACGTTCCTCGGCGCCGCTGCGGCCCTCGGCGCAGCAGGCCTGACCGCAACCAGCAACGGTGGGGAAGCCATGGAGGAGAAGGACCGCTGGCAGGTCGGCTGCTACACGCGGCCGTGGGGCCAGCACGACTACCGCGTGGCGCTCGACGCCATCGCCGAGGCGGGCTACAAGCACGCGGGGCTGATGACCACGAAGCCGCCGCGCCGGCTGGTCATCTCCACGGCGACCACGCCCGACGAGGCCGCGAAGGTCGGCGAGGAGCTCCGCAAGCGCGAGCTGAGCTGCCCGTCCGTCTACGGCGGCGGCATCCCCGTCGCAAAGTCGCTGGCGGCCGGCATCGCCGGCCTGCGCAAGCTCATCGATGCGTGCGCCATCGTCGGGTGCGGGAACCTGCTCATGGGCGGCATCGGCAACGCCAAGCTCTACGACGCCTACTACAAGGCCATCGCCGAGTGCTGCGACTACGCCGCCGAGAAGGGCATGGGCATGAGCGTCAAGCCCCACGGCGGCCTCAACGCCACCGGCCCACAGTGCCGCAAGACCGTCGAGAGCGTCGGCCACCGCAACTTCCGCATCTGGTACGACCCCGGCAACATCTTCTACTACTCCGACGCCAGGCTCGACCCCGTCGCCGACGCCGCGACGGTGGACGGCCTGGTCGTCGGCATGTGCGTCAAGGACTACAAGCACCCCAAGGAGGTCATGCTCACGCCCGGCACCGGGCAGGTGGACTTCCCGGCGGTCCTGGCCCGCCTCAGGAAGG
This sequence comes from uncultured bacterium, assembly GCA_965603035.1. GTDB lineage: Bacteria > Planctomycetota > PUPC01 > DSUN01 > DSUN01 > CAZDNN01. Next base: position 2,431 of record CBFDBL010000015.1, on the reverse strand, counting down.
GTGGCTTCACGAGCGGCGCCCTCGTCGTCGAGTGCCTCGCCCGCGGCGACCTGCCGGCCCTGCTCGCCGAGGCGAAGAAGGCCCGGCGGTTCGTCGAGGAGCTTGTGGGGCAGAAGAGCTGAAGCCGCAGAAGGAGGAAGACGCATGAAGGTCGTGGCGTTCAACGGCAGCGCGCGCAAGGACGGGAACACGGCGATCCTGCTCCGCACGGTGCTCGAGGAGCTCGCGGCCGCTGGCATCGAGACCGAGCTCGTGCAGCTCGCGGGCCAGGCGCTCCGCGGCTGCACCGCGTGCGGCGCGTGCTCCAAGCAGAAGGACAGGCGTTGCGCCATCGACGACGACGTCGCCAACGCCTGCATCGCAAGGATGCTCGCGGCCGACGGCATCCTGCTCGGCTCGCCCACCTACTTCGCCGACGTGAGCGCCGAGATGAAGGCGCTCATCGATCGCGCCGGCTTCGTCGCCAAGGCCAACGACGACATGTTCCGCCGCAAGGTCGGCGCCGCCGTCGTCGCGGTCCGCCGCGGCGGCGAGATCCACGCCTTCGACACCATCAACCACTTCTTCCTCATCAGCCAGATGATCGTCCCTGGCTCCATCTACTGGAACATGGGCTTCGGCCTCGACAAGGGCCAGGTCGCCGACGACGACGAGGGACTCCGCACCATGCAGGCCCTCGGCCAGAACATGGCCTGGCTGCTCGAGAAGACCCACGCCTGAGGCGGAACGGAGGCCCCGATGCGAAGGCTCATCGCCCTGGCGGTCGTGCTCGCCGGCCTCGCAGGCGTTGCCACGGCGGGTGACATGCGTCGGCCGAGGAAGCTCATCGCCACAGGCTGGGACATGGCCGACAGCACCCGCCTGCGGGCCAACCTCGAGCAGATGGAGCAGCGGCCCTTCGACGGCGTCGTGCTCCGTCTCGAGGGCCGCATCGACGAGACGAAGCGCTGCCTCGTGCGCACCGCCTTCATCCACCGCAAGTGGGAGCGGGCCTGGTTCCAGCACTGCATCGACAATCTCAAGGCCTGCCGGTTCAGGCGCTTCACCGACAACTTCGTCCTCATCGGCGCGAACCCGGGCAACGTCGATTGGCTCGACGACGCGGGCTGGGCCGAGATCGTGGACCACTGGCGCATCGCGGCGTGGCTCGCGAAGCAGGGTGGCTGCAAGGGCCTGCTCTTCGACCCCGAGCCCTACGCGAAGCCGTGGGCGCAGTTCCGCTACGCCGCCCAGCCCGAGCGCGACAAGCACTCGTTCGACGACTACTGCGAGAAGGCCCGCGAGCGCGGCCGCCAGGTCATGGGGGCCGTGGCCGCCGAGCATCCCGACCTCACGCTCTACTGCTACTTCATGAACAGCGCGTGCGCGACGGCCACGGGGCACAAGCAGCCCCGCCGCGTGCTCCAAACGCTCGGCTACGGCCTCTACCCGGCCTTCATCGACGGCTGGCTCGACGCCGCCCCGCCGACCATGACCTTCGTGGACGGCTGCGAGCGGGCCTACCTCTTCCACAGCGACCAGCAGTATCTCGAGGCCGCCGTGCTCATCAAGGGCGCCTGCCAGGAGCTCGTCTCGCCCGAGAACCGCGCGAAGTACCGCGCCCAGGTCCAGGTCAGCTACGGCGTCTACCTCGACGCCTACTGGAACCCCAAGGACTCCGAGTGGGGACGCTGGTACGTCCCCGGCGAGCAGGAGCCGCGGGTGGACAGCCTGAGCAGGAACGCCGCCACGGCCCTGCGCTGCGCCGACGAGTACGTGTGGATCTACGGCGAGAAGCACCGATGGTGGCCCACCCCCAACGGGCGGGTGTGGGAGAAGACGTGGCCCGAGGCCCTGCCCGGCATCGAGCGCATCCTTGGCTTCGCGCGCGACCCCGTCGCCCACGCCCGCGGTGAGCTCGCCCGACTCGCCAAGGAGGGCAAACTGACCAACCTGGCCCGCAACGGCGACTTCGGCTCGACCACCGCCAAGTCGAACACGGGGGTCGCCGAGGACTGGAAGCAGGGCGGCTGCCCCGCCGGCTGGCACGCCTGGCAGGAGAAGGCGTCGAAGGGCACGTTCACGTGGGACCGTGAGACGGGCGCGACGGGCAAGGGCTCGGCGAAGGCCGCGGGCGTGGCCAACGGATGCTTCATCCAGAGCTACGAGGTGAAGCCGGGCGAGCACTACGCCGTCCGCGCCGTCCGCCGCCTCCAGGGCAAGGGCGACGCCTGGATCCGCGCCCGCTGGCAGACCGCCGACAGCGTCTGGACGGCGCAAGGCCAGGACGTGATGATCTACACCGACGGCCCCCGCGGCCAGTTCTCCGAACCGTGCTAACCGTTCAGCGGTAGAAAACGCACTCTCGTTTCATCAAATGGCACAAATCAGCAGGATGGAGAATCAGCTACTTCGATCTCGGGCTGGCCCTTGGCCAATCCCGGTTTCTCGT
>CBFDBL010000014.1:0-26990 GCA_965603035.1 uncultured bacterium | reverse complement strand
AGTCGCACAGGTGGCGCACCACGGCCAGGTCGTGGGCGATGAACAGGTAGGCGAGCCCGAGCCGCGCGCGCAGAGCGCCCAACAGGTTTGCGATCTGCGCCTGCACCGACACGTCGAGCGCCGAGACCGGCTCGTCGCACACCACGAAGCTCGGCTCGACCCCCAGCGCCCGCGCGATGCCGACACGCTGGCGCTGGCCGCCCGAGAGCTCGTGAGGATACCGCCCCGAGGCGTCCGGGCCGAGCCCCACCGTCCCGAGCAGCTCGCGCACGCGCTCGCGGGTCGCCCGCCCCGCCGGCCTGCGGCCGTGGAGGCGGATGCCCTCGGCCACCGCCTGGCCCGCCGTCAGCCGAGGGTTGAGCGAGCCGTAGGGGTCCTGGAACACGATCTGCGCGTGACGCCGGAACCGCCGCAGCTCGGCCGCCGACAGCGCACTCAGGTCCGTGCCGTCGAACTCGACCCGCCCGCCGTCCGGCTCCAGCAGACGCAGCAGGGTCCTGCCGCAGGTCGTCTTCCCGCATCCGCTCTCGCCGACCAGGCCGACGCACTCGCCGCGCCGCACGTCCAGGTCCACGCCATCGACAGCGCGGACCACGCCGACGAGCCTCCGCCACGGCCCGCGGCGCACCGCGAACTCCTTGCGGAGCCCGCGGACGCGGACCAGCGGCTCGCCGTTCCCTGGGGCAGCCATGCGGGCACTCCTCGTCGGTGGCCCTCGCACGATACCAGGGGCTCGCGGCCCCGGAGGATCGGGCGCGGGTGGCGTCATCGCTCGGCGGGGATCTTCTTCCAGACGAGCTCGACCTCGCGGATGGTGACGAGGCACTGCTGGCCGGCGTCGGGCGCGGCGAAGAGGCCGAGCTCGATGCTGTCGCGCGCGCGCCGCAGCTCGGGGAAGGGGAGGTGGGCGGCGACGGTGCGGCCGTCGCGGAGCACGTCGAGGGTGCCGTCGCCGAGCGCGAGGCCGAGCTTGAGGCTCTCGGCCGCGATGGGGCCGGCGACGTCGCTCCAGGGCGCGGGCTGGGCGCCGCGGACGACGCGCCAGGCGAGGCGGCGGCTCGGCTGCGGCTTCAGCGTGGTGCGGACCGCGACCTGGAAGCGCAGGTCCTTGCCGAGCCCCAGCGAGACGCCGACGGGCGCGAGGTTGGTCATGGGCACGGCGAGCTGGGCCTCGAAGCGGGTGAAGACGCGGAGGAAGCCGCCGCCTGCCGGCGTGCTGAGCGCGACGCCGCGGACGACCTGGCGGAGGTTGGCGGCGGGCGGCTGGCCCTCGAGGTGGAGCGCGTCGTCGCGGATGACGGGCAGGGGCACGCCGCGGCCGAGCGCGGCCCAGCCCTCGGGCAGCTTCGCGGTGTGCTCGCCCTGGAAGGCGAGGGTGGTGAACTCCTCGCGGCGGGCGACGTAGATGCGCCGGAGCGCCTGGGCGGCGTACTGGGGCACGCCGGCGAGGGTCTGTGCCTTGCGGAAGAGGGCCTCGGCCTGGTCGCGCGGGCCGGCGAGGCCGGCGTAGGCGACGTAGGCCTTGCCGACGAGCGCGTACGGCGCGGCCTGGCGCGTGGCGGCGAGCGCGCGGTCGAAGAGCGCGGCGGCGTCGCGCCGACGGTCCGCGAGCCGCAGCGAGGCGATGCCCAGGCGCGCGAGGTCGCGCGGCGTCGCGCCCTCACGGTCCGCGAGTTGGCGGAACGCGTCGGCCGCCTCGGCGAACTTGCCCGCGCGGTACAGGCACGAGCCGATCCCGCGCAGCGCCAGCGGGTCCCCGGGCCGCAGGAGCCGAGCCGTGGCGAAGGGCGCCGTCGCCGCCTCGAGCTCGCCCTTGGCGAGCTGGCACCGGCCGAGCCCGCAGAGCGCGAGGAAGTCGGCGCGGTCGAGCGCCAGCGCGGCCCGGTAGGCGGCCGCGGCCTCGTCGAGCCGCCCGCGCCGCTCGTGGACGTAGCCGACGACGAGGTGGCAGGCGACCGAGCGCGCCGGGCGGTCGCCGAGGGCGGCGAGCAGCTTCTCGGCGGGGTCGGGCTGGTCGAGCGCGGCGTGGGCGAGCACGGCGTTGAGGGTGGCCTTGGTGTGGCCGGGCGCGGCGGCTCGGCAGGCGTTGAAGCGCTCGAGCGCCAGGGCGATGTCGCCCTGGGCGAAGAGCAGGGCGCCGAGGTTGTTGAGCGCGCTCGCCGGCGGGTCGGGCGCCTCGGCCACCTGGGTGAGCGCGGCGAGCGCCTGCCCGGCGCGGCCGGCCAGCAGGTCGCTGAGGGCCTGGGCGTTGCGGACGGCGGGGTCGTCGGGGGCCGCGGCGGCGAGCCGCTGGAGCAGGCGGTCGGCCTCGTCGAGTCGGCCGTCGAGGATGCGGGCCTCGGCGGCCCTGCGCAGGAGCTGCTGCGCGAGCGGGGCCTTCGGCACGGGCAGGCGGCGGTCCGCGACGTCGCCGATGGGTGCGCGCGCGGCGGCGCGGAAGCCGGCGGCGAAGTGCTGGTAGGCGAGGGCCAGCAGGTTGTGCTCGAGGCATCGGCGGCCGAGGCGGAGGCGGACCTGGGGCGAGTCGGCGCCGGCGGCGAGTGCGGCCTCGCAGGCGGCTACCTCGCCGTCGCGGTTGCCGCGGGCGAGGTGGAGGTCGGCGAGCTCGAGGTGGGCCGCGATGTGCTTGGGGTCCAGCTCGGTGGCGCGGCGCAGCTCGGCCTCGGCCTCGGCCGTCAGGTCGCCGTCGATGCACTCCTGGGCCAGGGCGACGTGTGCGCCCGCGTCGTCGCCGGCCTCGAGCGAGCGCTCGGCGTAGGCCTGCTGCACGGTCGTCGTCTTGCGCTTGAGCACGAGCAGGTCGGCGACGGCGAGCGGGTTCCTCGGGTGGCCCATGCCGCGGGGCTTGTTGAAGTAGAACCAGATGCGGCCGCCGTCCTCGCGGCGGATCGAGCCCTCGATGGGCTGGGGGTCGCCCTTGGCCTGGACGATGTCGTGGGGCCTGGGCCGGATGGTGCAGGGCTTCCCGCTCTTGAGGCTGGGCGGCGCGGCCGTGGCCACGAGGGCGAGCAGGTGGGCCTGGCTGCGGACGACGCCGTTGCGGTAGAGCGAGGGCCAGGGCTCGGCCGGCGGCGGCCCCTCGACGGGCACGGGCGGCAGCGGCGGGAAGGGCAGCTCGGTGGCGCCCCGCTGCACGAGCCGGGGGCCGGAGGCCTGGAACGGGTCCCGCCCGCCGCTGTGCCACACCTGGCCGAAGGGGTCGGTGAGGAACGGCGCCTGGGGGAGCCTGGCCTGCGGCGGGAGCAGGCCCTTCGCCGGCCCGAGCTCCTCGGCGGCCCGCCAGTGGGCCGCCACGGCCCACACGGTGAGCGCCAGGGCGGCGGCCGCGAGCGCGCACACCAGCCGCTCGCGGTGCTCGTTGAGCAGGCTCAGCGGATCCCTCTCCACGGCTGCGGGGCCTCAACAGGAAGCGGGAACGTGGGGCTCGGGGCGCGGGCGCCTCGCGGCGCCCGGCGGCGGCCCCGTCGTCCGTGCTCCTCCCATCCCATCCTCCATCCGACCCACAGTAGAGCGGCGCCCTGCGCGGCGGGCGTCGGCGCGCGCCGGCCTCGGGCTTCTTCGCGGGCGCGGCGGCCAGGTTGACCTTGGGGTTGACGCGGACGCTGACGAAGGTGACGGCGTAGGCGACCTGGTCGCCCTCGGGGTCGGCGGCGACGTCGAGGCTGGCGATGCTGAGGAACTTCGAGCCCTTCGCGCCGCTGGGCGGCTGGCTCAGCGCGTGGAGCCATGCGGCGATGGCGTCGAGACTGCCCTGGGCGGCGACGGCGACGGCCAGCTCGTCGAGGTACGACGTGCTCGACGCGGCCGCGAGCCGCGGCTCGATCGCCCGCAGCTCCGCCACGTCCACGCGATGGTCGATGGCGGCGTCGAGGACGAGGTAGGCCATGACGAGCTGGTGGTGGAGCCTGGGGACCGCCGCGGGGTCGTCCGGCGTCTGGATCTTGCCCTGGGGGTCGAACACGGTCGGGATGCGTGCGATGTGGGGCGCCTTCTCGGCCTTGGCCTTGACGCGGTCGTGGAGGTCGCTCGAGAGCCGGAAGTAGAGGTCGCGCAGGTCGGTCGTCGGCGCCGCGCCGCCGCTGGGGTCGAGCTGGCCGGGGTCGAACTCGACGGCGGCGACGAGCGCCGCGAGCCGCTGCTCGAGGCCCTCGGTGCGCTCGGCCAGCTCGCGCTGCACGCGGTCGAAGTGGGTCGCCTTGGGGTTGCGGAAGTAGAGGTCCACCTTCGGCTGGATCGCGCGGACGTCGCGCTCGGTGCGGGCGGTGGCCGAGCGCAGCGGGCCGCGCACGGCCACGGCGTAGACCGCGAGCACCGCGGCGGCCACGCCGATGCCGATGGCGAATCGCCTATCCTCCGTGGCCAGCGCCATGGCCGCGCTCCTCGATGAGGGACTCCGAGGGCGAGAGCACGATCTCGAAGTCCACCCGCCCGCCCGTCGGCGTGCCGAGCCGCGTCTGCCGCAGCGGCTTGGCCAGGATCGGCGCACCGCGAAGCAGGCGGACAAACTCGTCGAGCTCCTCGCTCGCGTCGAGCGCCCCGCGCTTGGTCGCCACCCCCTTGAGCACGAACGTGAGCCGCGCCGGCGCCTCGCCGCTCGCCGGGGCCGCGCCGCCCTGCGCCGCGCCGCCCCTGTCGCAGGTGAAGCGCACGGAGCGGACGCGGATGGCGTCGGGCGTCTGCTGGCGGAGAGCGTCGAGGGTCCTGAGGACGGCGGCGTTGGCGCGCGCCTGGTCGCCGAGCAGGCGGATCTTGCGGCGCCGGTCCTCGAGCTGGCGCCGCTGGTCCTCGCAGCGGCCGTCCTCCTTCTCGGCGGCCTTCACGCCCGCCTCGAGCGCCGCGAGCCGGTCGCGGGTCGTGCGCCAGTCGTGCACCGTGCCGAGCGCGCTCGCACCGACCACCAGCAGCGCCAGCAGCGCCCCCACCCACGCGAACACGCCCCTGCGGCGGAACCGCCGCCGCCGCGCGACCCGCGTCGGAAGCAGCCGCAGCGCGAAGGCCCCCGGCGTCGCAGCCGCGATCGCAAGCCCCACCGCCACCCCGTAGGCCGACGGCGGGTCCGCGATCGACTCCGCGCGGCTCGCGCCCGCGACCAGGTCGAGCCACTCCACCGGCCGGCCAAGCCCCTCGGCCAGGTGCTCGCGCAGCCCGCGCAGCCGCGCACCCCCGCCGCACAGGTAGTAGCCGCGCACGTCCATGTCGGTCAGCTTCGTCTGGGTGCGGGCGAACATCACCGTGCTGTGCAGCGCGCGGACGAGCTGCCCCGCCACCGCGGCGAGCACGTCGTAGAACTCGGCCTCGTGCCCCGTGTGCCGCGCGATCTCGTCGGGCGGGAGGATCGCGCCGCGGCGCTCCTTGATCTGCTCGGCACGCTCCGTGCTGACGTCGAGCGTCTCGGCGATCGCCTCGGTGAACTCGCCGCCGCCCGGCAGCACGCTGCGCGCGAACACGAAGGCCTGGTTGCGCATGAACACCATCTCGGTCTTCTCGGCGCCGACGTCGAGCAGCACGACGTAGTCGGTCGGGTCCGGCTCCACGCAGCGGGCGAAGACGTTGAAGAGCGCCGTCGCGTCGGGGCAGAGGCACTCGAGGGAGACGCGTCCGGCGCGGAAGGCCGCGATGCGGTCCTCGAGCATCTGGTTGCGCGCGACGGCGACCAGCAGCAGGAACTCGTCGGTCGTGCGCTGCGGCAGGTTCAGCGGGCGGAAATCGCAGGCGAAGCCGTGCGGGTCCTCGCCCGTGATCTCGCCCACCTCGTAGTCCATCAGTTGGTGGAGCTTCCACAGGGGGGCGGGCGGGACGCTCATGTAGCGGAGGATCACATCCCTGCCGCTGATGCCGGCGATCGCGTTGCCGCGTCGGAAGCCCAGCTCGGCGGCGCGGGCCGCCGCGGCCCGCGCCAGCGCATCGGCGTCCCCGCCGTCCACCCCCAGCGCATGGCGGCTGAAGCTCGCCGCGCCCAGCACCTCCACCCCGCGCCCGCGCACCCGGACCTGCGCCACCTTCACCATCTCCGCGCCCACGTCGATCCCAGTTCCGCGTCCCATGGCATGTCCCTGGCGCAGCGGCGTTTGTGGTGCCGGCGCGGATTATAGCACGCTGTGGCCGCGCAAGCAACGCCCCGCGGCCCCCGGCCTGCTCGCGCACGGCTCGTGGCGCTCGCCCCTGCCCGACGACGCCACGATCCCACACTTGGCCAAGTGTGGGATCGTGGCTTGCGGGGCGGACCGCGCTCTACGGCCGCGACACGTCGCCGAGGCTCCTGCGGTTCCCGCCGCGGTCGCGCGCCCGGGAGAGAGCGACGAGGAGGACGATCGGCCAGCGCAGGCCGATCGGGGCGACGGGCAGGCGCACTCGGTGCGGGGGGAATGCGATTGCAAAGCGGCGGGCCTTGTGCTATAGTCGCCGACTTGGAGCCTCCTCGGTACCTGAGGCAGCACGGCGCAGGCGCAAGGGGAACGTGGGGATGAAGCTCTCCGAGCTGCTGGACGAGAGTGTGATCGAGATGGGCCTCGAGAGCACCGAGAAGGAGGAGGTGCTCAACGAGCTGATCGAGGTGCTTGTGCGGGCTGGGCGGGTGCGGGACCGCGAGGCCGCGCTCGAGGCGATCCTGACCCGGGAGCGGATGGCGACGACGGGGATCGGGAACGGGATCGCGGTGCCCCACGGCAAGCATCGCTCGGTCCGGACGCTGACGGCCGCGCTCGGCATCTCGCGGGCCGGGGTCGAGTACGACGCGGCCGACGGCGCCTCCGTGCACGTCGTCTTCCTGGTCCTGGCCGAGGTCAACAACCCCGGGCCCCACGTGCGTTGCCTGGGCGAGATCGCCCGCCTGCTCATGGTCCCTGGCTTCTGCGACCGCCTGCGTCGAGCCAAGGACGGCGCGGAGGCGCTGGCGCTGATCCGCGCCGAGGAATAGGCGATGGATGGGCCACCATCCGCCCGCTCGGACCCATGAAAGAGATCATCCAACAGCTCCTCGATGTCGAGAAACAGGCCCGGCGCACGGTCGCCGAGGCCGAGAGCGAGGCCCGCCGCACCATCGCCGACGCCCGCCGCCAGGCGCAGGATCTCCTCGAGCACAAGCGCGAGCGCGCGGCCGACCAGGCGCAGCGCCTGGTGGCCCAGCAGGTCGAGCAGGCCCGCGCCAGCAAGCGGACGCGCCTCGACGAGGCCCGCGCGCGCCACCGCGACGCGGCGCGGCTGCCCGAGGCGCATGCGGACGAGGCCGTCGAGACCCTTTTCCGCGCTATCGCCGCACAGTAGGGGTGGAAGGCGCGAATGCTGTCGCGAGTGGCGGGGCTCCCAGCCCCCCGGCCTTCGGTGCCCCCGCGCTGCCAGGGTTCTCACGATGTCCATCACGGGTGACTTCGATTTCATCCACGCCAAGGTCCACGGCCTGCGCAGCCGCGTCTACGAGCTCGACCGCCTCGACGCCCTGTCCGGCCTCCGCACGGTCTCCCAGCTCTGGCACCGTCTCTACCCCGAGGCCGAGGCCGCGGGCCACCGCGAGCTCCAGCGCCGGCTGCTCGCCGACCACATCGCGACCCTGCGCGGGGTCCGCGAGCATCTGCCGCCGGCCCTCGAGCCCTTCTTCTCGTGGCTCCTGCGGCGGTTCCAGGTCGAGAACCTCAAGGTCCTGCTCCGCGGCTGGGGGGCCGGCGCGGCGCTCGAGGAGGTCGAGGCCTTCCTCGCGCCCGTGCCCGACGACATGAGCCTGCCGACCACGGCGCTGCTCAAGGCGCGGAGCCTGGCCGACTTCCTGCTCCTGATCCCGGAGCCGCGGTTCCGCGCCGCGGGCGAGGCCAACGCGTCGCGGTATGTCGAGACCGAGGAGACCTTCTTCGTCGAGACGCCGCTCGACGGCGCCTACTACGCCGGCCTGCTCGAGGCGCAGGGGCAGCTCCGCGGCGACCATCGCCGCCACACCGAGGCGCTCGTGCGGCTCGAGGTCGCCATCTACAACATCCTGTGCCTCTTCCGCCTCAAGCTCAGCTACGGGCTCAGCTTCGACGAGGCCAGCCGCTTCTTCGTCCCCTCCGCGCTGCACCGCTTCCGCCTCGAGCGGCTCTACGACTACCCGGAGTTCGACGACATGGTGCGGCTGGTCCCGCGTGAGTTCCTGCCGCGCGAGCGCGACCTGGTGCTGCGATCGGTGGCCGACCTCGAGCGCGCCTTCTGGCAGCGGCTCCTGCGCGTCGCGAACCGCCAGTTCTACCGCTCGACGTCCGACTTCGGCGCCGTGGTGGCCTTCTATACGATCAAGCGGGTCGAGCTGGCGAACCTGATCCGCGTGGTCGAGGGCGTGCGCTACGGGATGGACGCGGCGGCGATCCGCGCCGGCCTGATCCAGCTCCAGTCCCTCGCGGGGGCCACGAGGTGATCCCGATGCAATCGCAAATCGCGAATCGCAAATCGCAAATGGTCGCGAGGTCGCGCCGATGCTGACCCCTGCGGAGATGAAGCAGGTGGGGCTGCTGATCCTCGAGCGGGACGCGCGCGCCGTGACGGAGGGGCTGGGGCGGCTGGGCGTGGTGCACTTCTCGGAGGCGACGCAGGCGGACGGGGGCGAGCTGGTGTCGGCGGCGAGCCTCAAGGCCCAGCTCGACGAGGTCCACGAGCTCCTCGCGCGCGTCGAGCGGCTGCGCCAGGCGCTCGACGTGTCCCGCGACCGCGAGGCCGAGTCGGTGCCGTACGCGGCGCCCCGCGAGCTGACGGCGGAGCTCGACGAGCTCGAGGGCGAGCTCGACGACGCCCTGGGCCGCCGCCGACGGCTCGAGGGCGACATCGAGACCGAGTACCAGGTGCTGCGCGACATCGAGGGCTTCCGTCCCGCCGAGGTGTCGCCCGAGGACGTGCGTGGCCTGTCGTTCCTGCACTTCGCCCTGGGCCGTCTGCCGTCGGGCGAGGTGGCCAAGGTGCGCGAGCAGGCCGGGGCCGACGTGGTGGTGCTGCCGTTCAGGACGCCGGACGGGACTCAGCGGCTGGTGGCTCTGACGAAGCGTGCGGGGCGCTTCCGGCTCGAGACGGTGCTCGAGGGGCACGGCTTCGAGCCCGAGCAGATCCCGGAGCGCTACAAGGAGGTGCCGTCGGAGATCGCGCGGAAGAGCCAGGAGCGTCTGCTGGCGCTGGCCGAGCAGCAGGCGGCGCTGGGGCGCGAGACGGCGGCGCTGGCCGAGCGGCACGGCGGGCGGCTGGCGGCGTGGCAGATGCGGCTGCGGGTGGACGAGCAGCTCCTCGCGGCCCAGGCCTACTTCGGCCACACACGCTCCACGTGCCTCATCAGCGGCTACGTGCCGACCGAGCGGGTGGACGCCCTGCGCCAGGCGCTGCTGCGCCTGACCGGCGGGCGGGTCGTCGTGGAGGTGGGCGACCCCGCGGCCGACGACCCGAATATCCCGACGATGATGCAGAACCCCGCGCTGATCAAGCCCTTCGAGCTGCTGGTCGCCGGCTACGGGCACCCGAGCTACGGCGAGATCGAGCCGACGGCCTTCGTCGCCGTGAGCTTCCTGCTGATGTTCGGCGTCATGTTCGGCGACGTGGGCCACGGCGCGGTGCTGGTGGCTTTGGGCCTGGCGCTGGCGCGCCGTGGCAAGGGCGAGCAGGCGCGGCAGGTGGGCCAACTGCTCGCGATGGCCGGGGGCGCGGCGATGGTGGTGGGCTGGGTGTTCGGCAGCGTGTTCGGCGCGGAGCTGCTGGAGCCGGGGCGGTTCCCGTGGGGCGGGTGGTTCGTGCCGATGGAGGGTGACCACATCGGGCGACTGCTGGTGGCGACGATCGTGGCGGGCATCGCCGTGATCAGCCTGGGGGTGGTGCTGAACGTGGTGAACCGGGTGAAGGCTCGGGACTGGTTCGCGATGGTGGTGGACCGCTTCGGGCTGGTGGGCTTCATTTTCTACTGGGGGGCGCTGGGGCTTGGGATTCGGGCCGTGGTCACGGGAGCGGCTCCGCGCGGGTGGCAGGTGGCGCTGTTCGTGGGCTTGCCGCTGCTGGTGTTGTTCTTTCGCGAGCCACTGCACTACCTGATGTCGCGCAAGGGCCACGCGCGCCGGCCGAGCGTGCTGGGCGGTCTGGTCGAGGGGTTCGTGGACGTGCTCGAGACGCTGAGCGCGTATGTGGCGAACACGGTGTCGTTCGTGCGCGTGGGCGCGTTCGCGCTGGCGCACGCGGCGGTGTGCGCGGCGATCTACACGACGGAGGAAGCGGTGCGCGGGCTGTGGGGCGGGCCGGCGTGGAGCGTGCTGGTGGTGGTGGGCGGCAACGCGTTCGTCATCGTGCTGGAGGGGTTGGTGGTGGCGATCCAGGCGATGCGGTTGCATTACTACGAGTTCTTTGGCAAGTTCTTTCGGGGTGAGGGCAAGGCCTACGAGCCCTTCAAGCTCTCATAGCAGGAGGAGCCATGGAAGACAAGATTCGCTGGACGATTACCCTGACGGCCGCGCTCGTGCTCGCGGTCGCCTGCGTGCTGGGCCTGGGGATCAGCGCGGCCGTGGGCGCGACCGCCGCGGCGCCGACGACGGGCGGCGGGCCCGAGGGAGGCGCCGCGGTGAGGGTGGCCAGGACGCCGGCCGAGACGATCGGCATCGCGGCCAGCGTGGCCTTCACGACCGGGCTGGCCTGCGTCGCGGCGGCCTACGCGGTGGGCAAGGTGGGCGCCGCGGCGCTCGGCGCCGCCGCCGAGCGGCCCGAGCTGCTCGGCCGCAGCCTGCTCTTCGTCGGCCTGGCTGAAGGCATTGCGATTTACGGACTGATCATCGCCATCCTGCTCGCCCGGCAGCTCGGCTAGAGGCAGGAGGCCTCGTAGGTGCCACGCTCAAACTTGTTTGGGCGTGCGAATCGGGCACTGGCATCCGTCGGTGGGCCACGCCCAGACAAGCTTGAGCGTGGCACCCCCTGAGGGGCGAGCAAGAGGCAGTCAGAGAGCATGGCGTGCGGTATCACGTGATCGGCGACGAGGACACCGTGCTCGGCTTCCGCTTCGCGGGCATCCGCGGGCAGGTGGCCGAGACGGCCGAGGCCGCGCGCGCGGCGCTCGGCGAGGCCAGCGACCGCCGCGACGTCGGCATCGTCATCATCACCGACGTCATCGCCGACCAGATCCGCGAGGAGGTCAACCGCATCCGCTTCAGCCTCGCCCTCCCGCTCGTCGTCGAGGTGCCCGGCCCAGGCGGCCCGTCGCCCGAGCGGCGCGACCTGCTCGAGCTGATCCACGAGGCCGTCGGGGTGAAGGTGTGAGAAAGAGAGGAAGACTGGATGGGTGGATGACTGGATGACTGGATGGTTGTGGAAGGCCGTGTGCCGCGCTCTTCCTCTTCCACTCATCCATCCATGCTTCCATCCTGCCATCCATTTCCGCCACTGGGAGCGACCGTGACCGACGAAGCGCCCAAGACGACGCCCCCGGCAGCCGCCAGTGAGGCGGTTCTGGCCGAGGAGATCCTGGCCGATGCGGGGAAGAAGGCCGCGCGCGCGCGCGGACGCGGCGAGCGCGAGGCGCAGCAGATCCTCGGCAAGGCCAGGCAGCAGGCCACCGAGGCCGCCGAGAAGACCCTCGCAGCGGCCCAGGAACGCGCCGACCGCCAGCGCACGGCCATCATGGCCACCGTCGAGGCCGAGGCCAAGCTCGACCTGCTCGCCGCACGCGAGGCCGAGCTCGACAAGCTCTTCGACGCGGCCCGCCAGCGCCTCGCCGACAAGGGCAGCTACGACTACCCCGCCGTCCTCGCCGTCCTCGCCGCGCAGGCCATCGAGGCCATGGCCGCCGACGAGGTCGTCATCGAGCTCTGCGAGCAGGACCGAGCCCTGGCCACCGATGCCTGGCTCGACGAGGTCCGTCGCCGCGTCGGCCGTCCCGCGACCATCGACGTCTCGGCGAACCACGCGCCCATCGGCGGCGGCCTCATCGTCCGCAGCGCCGACGGTCGCCTGCTCTACGACAACTCCTTCGCCGCCCGCCTCGCCCGCCTCAAGCCCGACCTGCGGCGCCAGCTCGCCGACATGATCTTCTGCTCGACGGACGAGGAGGAACGGAGAACCCCAGAGGACGCCAGGGGCGGGAGAGAGTAGCATGCGAAGGAGCATTCTGCGAGCGGCTGTCGCCGTGACGGTCACTGGAGGGTTGGCGGCGGCGTCGGTCGGCGACGCAAGACACGAGGAGGCCCGCCGGGGCGGGCGCGCCGCGCTGCCGGCGGAGTGGACACAGGGCGGCGAGGTTGTCGATGGGCTGCAACTGTGCCTCAGGCCCGCCAGGCCCGTCTATGCTCTCGGCGAGCGGGTGTATGTCGAGCTGTATCTCAGGAATACCACCGCCAAACCGGTGACGGGGCTGGACATGGTACACTTCAACGAGCAGACGTTGGATGTTCGAGACGAGCAGGGAAACAAGGCCCCCGGACCCATTGTGCGCTCGGACTACTTCGGCCCCAAGCCCCCCCGACTGAAGGTCCGCGGCGGGCACTTCTATGGCAGGACCGGCTGCGTCTCGGACTTCTACTTCATGGACAGGACGGGGCATTACACGATCACGGCACAACACGCGTGCAGTCTGAGTGAGAAAGGGTACTGGCAGAAGAAGTGCACGTCCAATCCGCTCGTCATCAGGATCCGGCCAGTGTCCTTCGCGCCGAGGCGCGCGGAGGGCTGGACGCTGGAGATGGCGGGCCTCGCCTACGAGAACGGCCGGCCCGTCGGGATCAAGTTCAGGATCCGCAGTGGACGGGCGACGGGAGCCTTCTACCTCGATGGCGGCTTCGAGTGCTTCATCACTCGGCCCGACGGCGTTCAGCATTACTGGGGCGGGCGCGCCCCGGGGGAGCACAAGGGGTGGAGAGCCTTCCGCCCGGGCGAAGCGTACGAGTTTGCCCTCTCCCTGTTGCCGAGGGCGCGCGAGATCTTCGCCAAGGAGGGGCCGTACGAGTTCCAGGTCACCTACCGCAACACCACGCGCTCGCTGAACGATGTGCCTGTGTGGCGCGGCCAACTCGCCTCTGAGAAGGTGAGGCTGCGTCTCCCAGCGCCGAAGGAGCAGCGAGACTAGACGTCTCGGTGAACCGCCGGGAGGACCAGCAGCAGGAGCGCTCGCGAGGCAAAGCAGACGCCCATGGCACAGCAAGGCTCGATAGCGCGAGTCAGCGGCCCCATCGTCCAGGCCAGCGGTATGGCCGATGCGATGATGTACGAGGTCGTCGAGGTGGGGCCGCTGCGGCTCGTGGGCGAGGTGATCCGGCTCGAGGGCGACCTCGCGACCATCCAGGTCTACGAGGACACCACCGGCGTGCGGCCCGGCGAGCCGGTGTTCCCGACGGGGGCGCTGCTGTCGCTGACGCTGGGGCCGGGCCTGATCGGCAGCATCTACGACGGCATCCAGCGGCCGCTGCCCGCGATCGCGAAGCTGAGCGGCGCCTACATCAAGCGCGGCGAGAAGGCCGCGCCGCTGCCGACCGACAAGGCCTGGCACTTCGTGCCCAGGGCCGAGGCCGGCCAGGCCGTCGAGCCGGGGCAGATCCTCGGCGTCGTGCAGGAGAGCCACACCGTCGAGCACCGCGTCCTGTGCCCGCCGGGCCTCCGCGGCACCCTCGCCGAGGTGAAGCCGGAGGGCGACTACACGATCGAGGACGTCATCGCGGTGGTCCGCACCGATGGCGGGGACCGCGAGCTGACGCTCTGCCACCGCTGGCCCGTCCGCACGCCGCGGCCCTATGGCACGCGCCAGCCGCCCACGGCGCCGCTCGTCACGGGCCAACGGGTGATCGACACCTTCTTCCCCCTCGGCCGCGGCGGCGCGGCGGCCATCCCCGGCGGCTTCGGCACCGGCAAGACGATGACTCAACATGCGCTCGCCAAGTGGAGCGACGCCGACATCATCGTCTACGTCGGCTGCGGCGAGCGGGGCAACGAGATGACCGACGTGCTCACCGACTTCCCCAAGCTCACCGACCCCCGCACCGGGCACCCGCTGATGGAGCGGACGGTGCTGATCGCGAACACGTCGAACATGCCGGTGGCGGCCCGCGAGGTGTCGATCTACACGGGCATCACCATCGCCGAGTACTACCGCGACATGGGCTACCACGTCGCGGTGATGGCCGACTCGACGAGCCGCTGGGCCGAGGCCCTGCGCGAGATGGCCGCGCGGCTCGAGGAGATGCCGGCCGAGGAGGGCTTCCCCGCCTACTTGCCGAGCCGGCTGGCGCAGTTCTACGAGCGCGGCGGCGCCGTGACGACCCTCGGCGGCGACGAAGCCTCGATCAGCATCATCGGCGCCGTCTCGCCCCCCGGCGGCGACTTCTCCGAGCCGGTGACCCAGCACACCCGCCGCTTCATCCGCTGCTTCTGGGCGCTCGACACCACGCTGGCCAACGCGCGCCACTACCCGGCCATCCACTGGCTGCGCAGCTACAGCGAGTACGTCGAGGACGTCGCAGGCTGGTGGCAGGAGACCGAGCCCGAGTGGCCGGCGCTCCGCCAGAAGCTGCTCGACATCCTCCAGCGCGAGGACAAGCTCCAGCAGATCGTCAAGCTCGTCGGGCCCGACGTCCTGCCCGACAGCCACCGCCTGGTGCTGCTGGTGGCGGAGATGGTCAAGAACGGCTTCCTCCAGCAGAACGCCTTCGACGCGGTGGACATGTACAGCACGCCGGCGAAGCAGGCGGCGCTGCTGCGGCTGCTCGTCGAGTTCTACGAGCGTGCCGCTCGCCTGATCGACAAGGGCGCGCCGCTCGTGCGCATCCGCGAGCAGAGCTGCATCAACGACATCGTCCGCGCGCGCTCGACCGTCCCGAACGACCAGCCCGAGGGCATCGCGGCCGTCCACGACGCCATGCGGCGGCAGCTCGACGACCTCGAGAGGAGCTACGGGTGATTGCCGATTGCCGATTGCCGATTGCCGATTGGAAGAAGGGACAAGGCTGATGGCGGCGCAGGACCGAGGCCTCGAGTACGTGGGCCTCGCCCAGATCGACGGGCCCCTGATCTTCGTGGACGCCGTGCGCGACGTCGGCTACGGCGAGGTAGTCGAGGTCCGGGACTCGGCGGGCCGGACCCGGCTCGGCACGGTGCTCGAGGTGAGCCGTCGCCGCGCGGTGGTGCAGGTGCTCGAGGGCACCGAGGGCCTGGCGGGCAGCTCGAGCCGCGTGCGCTTCCTGGGCCATCCGCTGCTGCTGCCGGTGTCGCGGGACATGCTGGGCCGGGTGTTCGACGGGCTGGGCCGGCCCATCGACGGCGGGCCGGCGCCGCTGAGCGGCGAGGCGCGCGACATCAACGGCGAGCCGATCAACCCCTTCGCCCGCGAGTACCCCCGCGACTTCATCCAGACCGGCGTGAGCGCGATCGACGGGATGAACGCGCTGGTGCGGGGCCAGAAGCTGCCGATCTTCAGCGGCAACGGCATGCCGCACGATCGGCTGGCGGCGCAGATCACGCGGCAGGCGGCGCTGCTCGACGAGGCCGTCGAGTTCGTCATCGTCTTCGGCGCCATGGGCGTCAAGCACGACGTCGCGCACTTCTTCCAGCGCAGCTTCGAGGAGAGCGGCGTGCTCCAGAACGTCGCGCTCTTCCTCAGCCTGGCGAGCGCGCCGTCCATCGAGCGGCTCCTGACCCCCCGCGCCGCGCTCACCCTGGCCGAGCACCTGGCCTTCGACTGCGGGCTCCACGTGCTCGTCCTGCTCACCGACATGACCAACTACTGCGAGAGCCTCCGGGAAATCGGCACCGCGCGCGGCGAGATCCCCGCCCGCAAGGGCTATCCAGGCTACCTCTACAGCGACCTGGCGTCGATCTACGAGCGCGCCGGCCGCGTCCAGGGCTCGGCCGGCTCGATCACCCAGATGGCGATCCTGACCATGCCCAGCGACGACATCTCGCACCCCGTGCCCGACCTCACCGGCTACATCACCGAGGGGCAGATCGTCTTCGAGCGCGACCTGTTCCAGCGCGGCATCTACCCGCCCATCGCCGGGCTGCCGTCGCTCTCGCGGCTCATGAAGGACGGCATCGGGCCCGAGCGGACCCGCGAGGACCACGCACCGCTGGCCAGCCAGCTCTTCGCCGCCTACAGCCACGTCAAGCAGGTCCGCGGCCTCGCCGCCGTCATCGGCGACGAGGAGCTCGGCGAGCTCGACAAGCAGTACCTCGCCTTCGGCAACGCCTTCGAGCAGCGCTTCCTCAACCAGGACGAGCACGAGAACCGCTCGATCCAGCAGACCCTCGGCCTCGGCTGGGACGTCCTCAGCCTCCTGCCGCGCACCGAGCTCTACCGCATCAGCGAGGAGCTGCTGAGCCGCTACTACGGCGGCGGACACGAGGCCGAGGTCGTCGAGCGCATCGCCGCCGACACCGACGAGCCCGGCGCCGCCGACGCGCCGCCCGAATCGAAGGACTACGAATCCGAGATCGAGAGGCTGTAGGCGGGATGTCCACATCCCGCGTTGATGGGATCCCGTGCCCCATGGCCAAGCTCGAGATGCCGCCGACGAAGTCGAACCTGCTCGGGCTGCGCGACAGCCTGGAGTTCGCGCAGGAGGGGTTCGACCTGCTCGAGCAGAAGCGTCAGATCCTGATCTTCGAGCTCATGGGCCGGCTCGAGGCTGCGAAGCGCGCGCAGAGCGAGGTGGACGAGGCGCTCGCCGCCGCCTTCGCCGCGCTCCGCGAGGACGCGCTGCGCTCGGGCAGCGACACCCTCCACCGCGAGACTCTCGGCATCGCGCGCGACCACCGCCTCGAGGTCCACTCCCGCTCGGTCATGGGCATCGCGCTCCCCGCCATCGACGCGAGCCACCAGGCGCCGAGGCCCGAGTTCAGCCCCGGCTCCGGCAGCGCGCTCAGCGACGAGGTCATGCGCCGCTTCACCGAGGCGCTCGACAGCATCGCGCGGCTCGCCGAGATCGAGAACGCCGTGCTCCGCCTCGCCAGCGAGGTCCGACGCACCCAGCGGCGCGTCAACGCCCTCGAGAAGGTCTTCATCCCCGACTATCAGGACACCATCGACTACATCGAGGACGTGCTCGAGGAGCGCGAGCGCGAGCAGTTCGTCATCATGAAGATGGCGAAGGCGAAGAAGCGGGACGAGTGACGCGGTTCGAGGCGCGAGTGGTTGCGCGGGCGATGGCGCCGCGCTAGACTTGGGGCCGCGGCCTGTGGCCGCGAGAGCTTGAGGGAATGGCGATGGCAAGGGCTCCGTTCCGACACATCCTGACGCTGGTGGACGGCACCGAGGCGTCGATGACGGCGGCGAAGTACGCCATCCAGCTCGCCAAGAGCTCCCACGCCAAGCTCACCGCCGTGGGCATCGTGGACACGGCGACCCTCAAGCACCTGCTGTCCACCCACATCCTGGTCGCGGCCGAGATGGCGGAGTACGAGCACGAGCTCGAGGAGAGCGCCCGCGGCCACCTCGCCTACTTCACTGGCCTCGCCAAGGAGAGCGGCGTCGCCCCCGAGACCGTGCTCATCAAGGGCGCGACCCACAGCGCCATGCTCGCCGAGCAGAAGAGCAGCGGCGCCGACCTCATCGTGCTCGGCGCCTTCCGCTGGACACTCGCCCACCGCGACCAGCGCGCCCGCGAGCGCCAGCTCCTGCTCGACGAGGCACCCTGCCCCGTCCTCGTCGTCCGCTGACCCGCCGGCGCCGCGCGCAGGCACCCCGGCCGCCTCCTTGATTGTCCCCCGGCGGCCCGCTATACTGGGGCGCACCGAGCCGGTGCCTGTTCGGGAGGAGTTCGGATGCCATCCCGCCCCCTCGCGGCCGCGGCGCTCGCCGTCCTGCTGACGAGCTCGACCTGCCTGGCCGCGATCCGCTGGCACGACACCTACGAGGAGGCGCTCGAGGCCGCCCAGGAGACCGGGCGGCCCATGGTCGTCGTCGTCGTCCGCAAGGGCGCCAAGAACGTCCTCGCGCTCAAGAAGCTGTTCGTCAAGCGCCAGACCGCGTGGGCCGGGCGGGTGTTCGTCTTCTGCTACGAGGAGGTCGAGATCGTCAACAACACGGTGAGCTCGCGCCTGTTCGCCAAGTTCCGCTTCCAGGGGCAACTGCGGCTGCCGCTCTTCTTCTTCGCCGGGCCCGACGAGAAGCTGCTCGGCCAGACGATGGACAAGACGCCGAGCAACCTGGGCGACATGCTCAAGATCGCCTACCACAAGCACGGGCCGGTGGCCGACCCCAAGAAGCTCAAGGCGGCGCTCGCCAGGCTCAAGGCTGCCGACGCCCTCTACGAGAAGGGCAAGCACGGCCCCGCCGCCAGGCTCTACGGCGAGGTCGTCGCCATGAAGTTCAAGGCCCCGCCCGTCGAGGCCGCGCGGGTCAAGCTCGCCGAGCTCGAGAAAGCCGCCAACCAGCAGCTCGACGACGCCCGCTCCGACATCGAGGAGAAGGCCTACGCCGACGCCATCGACAAGCTCGCCGAGCTCGACCGCGGCTTCTCCTCGCTCCAGGCCGGCCGCGCCGCCCGCTCCGAGCTCGCCAGGCTCCGCAAGCTGCCGGCAGCGCAGAAGGCCTTCGCCGAGCTCGACCAGCGAGCCCGCGAGCGCGAGACCCAGCCCGGCACCCCCGCCGCCGTCGCGCTCGACGACGCCGACTGGAAGCTCGACGGCTTCACCGACGACGAGCTCGACGCGCTCGACGCCATGGCCGGCGGCGCCCAGCCGACCCGGCCGCCAGCAGGCGCCGCCGCCGATGTGTCGAAGAAGTGCCGCCGCCTGCTCGGGCTCGCACGCAACTGGATCGCCAACAAGCAGCCCGACAAGGCCAGGCGGTACCTCCAGCAGATCCTCGACGAGCACCCCGACACCCTCTACGCCGACCAGGCCAAGGCGATCCTCGAAGGGCTTCAGTAGCCGCCGTCCCCGCGGCAGCGCGCCCTCCCCGTCCCCGAACGACGAGACCCCGGAACGGAGCACGCCATGCCACCGTCCGCCCGCGCCATCGTGCTCGCCGCGTCGCTGACCGCCGCCGCCCTGGCCGCCGCCGCCCTGGCCGCCGCGGCGCCCGCCGCCGACCTGGCGACGCTCGAGGGCAGGATCGCCCTCGACCTCGCCCACGCCCTCGCCGCCAGGCAGCGCCTGCGCCGCGCCAAGGCCATCCTCGAGCGCCTCGCCGCCTCCCACCCCGCACTCGCCGAGCAGGCCAAGCGCCGCGCCGCCGACATCGCCGCCAAGCTGCCCCCCACCCCGCCGCGCCCCGACAACAGCCCCCTCGGCCGAGAGCTCCACCGCGCCAACGAGCTCATGGACACCGCGAGGTGCGGCGCCGCGCTCCTCACCTACCGCGACCTGGTCAAGCGCCAGAGCCAAGGCCCCATCGCACAGGAGGCGCGCGACGGCATCGCCATCGTCGAGCAGCTCGCCGACACCCTGCTCGCCGAGGCCCGCGAGGCCGTCGCCGCTGCCCTCCGCATCACGGCCGCGCTGCGGCTGCTCGTCCTGCGCCGCGACTTCGCAGGCACCCGAGCCGCCCGCGCCGTCGGCGAGCAGCTCGCCACCCTCAAGACCACCCGCCAGGGCACGGTCGCGCTCGAGGCAGCAGCGGCCGCACTCAAGATGAGCGCGGACGCCGAGGCCCGGACGGCCAAGCCCAAGGGGCCCACCACCACCGTCACCCGCGTGGGCGTCGGCCCCCAGGAAGCCAAGGCACGCCGCCTCGTCCAGCTCGCACGCAACTTCGCCAACAACCGCATGACCGAGCGCGCCAAGGCCCTCTGCAAGAAGGTCCTCGACCAGTACCCCGGCACCGACGCCGCCGCCCACGCCCAGGCGCTGCTCGGCGAGATCGAGTAGGCCGAGTGGCCGGGGGCGGCGCCATCCCGCTCAGTCGCCGTGTCCCTCGCCCTCGGCCGGGTGCCCGTCGGGGGGATCGACGGGGTCGTAGCCGCCCTTGCCGAAGGGATTGCACCGCAGGATGCGCCAGACCGCCTTGAGGGAGCCTCGGAGCAGGCCCTTCTTCCGGATCGCCTCGATGGCGTAGGCCGAGCAGGTGGGCGTGAACTTGCAGCACGGGGGGATCAGCGGCGAGAGGAACCGCTGGTAGCAGCGGATGAGGAAGATGGCGAGGGTCTTCATCCGTCGCCCTCGGCGGCCAGCCGCGCCAGCCGCACCAGCTCGTCGGCGAGGGCCTCCACGCTCGGCTCGGCCCAGCCCGGCCACGGCACCACCACCACGTCGATGCCGCGGGGCAGCTCGTGCTTGCGGGTCCGGAACGCCTCGCGGATCAGTCGCTTCGCGCGGTTGCGCGCCACGGCCTTCCGCCACGCGCGCCCCAGCGCCACGCCGAGCCGCGCCTGCGGCAGGCCGTTCGCCAGGCACCGCACGCTCATCAGCCGTCCCTTGCGCTGCGTACCCTCGGCGAAGACCCGGTCGAAGTCCTTCGCCCGCCGGATCCGCTCGTCGCGCGTCAGCCCGAATCGCTTGCCCATCATCGCCTCTCACGGTCTGCGCCGCGTCGATTCTAGCCGCGCGCCGCTCGCCCCGTCAAGCCACCCAGCGCGGGAGGCCCCCGCGATGCGGCCTGCGTCTGCCGTCGGGGCATCGTCTGACGCCGCCATCAGCGTGGATGGCTGGTCGAGCGGATGCATGCGCGCGAGACCAGGCAACCGGAGCGCGGATGTGGAACGCCTCTTCCACCCATCCATCCCTCCACCCATCACTCCCCCGAATAACGGCCGGTGCCGCATAGCGCAGTGAGCGGCAGTGCGTTCCCGACGGCTTGGTTGCCCCCGTGTCGCCCCGCCACTGGGCGCGCCACTTGTCTCGGACCTGCACAGGTCCGAGACAAGTGGCGCGAACACAGGCTGTCGCCGGGCCCGCCGGCGCGAGGCAGCGCGCCGCCGCGCTCGACGGGGCGAGAGTCTCGGACCTGTGCAGGTCCGAGACTCGTGGCTGCGGCCGCCTCACTTGGCGGGGGTCTGACGTTCCGGCATAATGGGAGACCCTGTCCCTGCGACCGCGGCGAGCGCGATGCGACGAGGCTGAGGGCGGCGTGCTTTTCAACAGCTACGAGTTCCTGCTGGTGTTCCTGCCGCTGGTGGTCGCCGTGTACTACGGCCTGCCGCGCGGGCTGCGGGCGCCGTGGCTGACGCTGGCGAGCTATGCGTTCTACGGCTGGTGGCGGGCGGACTGCGTGGGGCTGATGCTGTCGCTGACGGTGCTGAACTACGTGGGCGGCCTGCTGATCGCGCGGTCGGGGCGCCGCGGGGCGCGGCGGGTGTGGCTGGCGGTGTCGGTGACGGGCAGCCTGGGTATCCTGGGCTTCTTCAAGTACGCGGATTTCGTGCTGGGGACGTGGAACGCGGTGGCGGGCGGGCTGCGTCTCGGGGGGCCGGTGGGTCTGCTGGGCGTGGTGCTGCCAGTGGGCATCTCGTTCTACGCGTTCCAGAGCATGAGCTACCCGATCGACATCTACCGCGGGACGTGTGGGCCGACGCGTCGGTTCATCGACTTCGCGTGCTACGTGTCGCTGTTCCCGCAGCTCATCGCGGGGCCGATCGTGCGGTACCGGGAGATCGAGGGCCAGCTTGCGGAGCGGCGCCACACGGCCGAGAAGTTTGCCCAGGGACTGGTGCTCTTCACCCTGGGGCTGGCGAAGAAGGTGCTGCTGGCCGACGCGCTGGCGCCCGTGGCCGCGGCGGCGTTCGACGGGGGGCCGACGGGCGCGACGCTCGCCTGGGTCGGGCTGGTGGCCTACGCGTTCCAGATCTACTTCGACTTCTCGGGCTACTCCGACATGGCCATCGGCCTGGGCCTGATGCTGGGGTTCGAGTTCCCGCAGAACTTCAACGTGCCGTACCAGGCGACGGGGCTGCGGGACTTCTGGCGGCGGTGGCACATGTCGCTGTCGCGGTTCCTGCGCGACTACCTGTATTTCTCGCTGGGCGGCTCGCGGCGCGGGGTGGGGCGGACGTATGTGAACGTGCTGGCGACGATGCTGCTGGGCGGGCTGTGGCACGGGGCGAAGTGGACGTTCGTGCTGTGGGGCGGCTACCACGGCGTGCTGCTGTGCATCGAGCGCGCGCTGGGCGGGCGGACGCCGCTGTCGCGGCTGCCGCGGGCGGCGAAGTGTGCGGGCACGTTCCTGCTCGTGACGCTGGGCTGGGTGCTGTTCCGGTCGGCATCGCTGGGTCGGGCCTGGGGTCTCGTCGCGGCGCTCGCGGGTGCGCGTGGTCTGGGCGGGCTGCCGTCGGCGGCGAGGGAGGGGTCGTTCATCGTGGCGTTCGTCGTGTGTGCGGCGGCGACGTGGGCTCTGCCGAGTGCGTGGTCGTGGCGGCCGCGGCTGGGCCTGAAGACCTTGGCGTGGGCGCTGCCGCTGTTCCTGGTCAGCCTCTACGGCGTGCTGACCAGCGACTACTCGCCGTTCCTGTACTTCCAGTTCTGAGGAGGGAGAACGGGACCAGCCACAGAGGCACAGAGCACACAGAGAAGAGGTAGAGAGGGTCTGGCAATCGCAAGTCGGCAATCGCGAATCGCAAATGAGGAAGGGCGTCCGCGCCTGTTCGTGGCAGCCTTCGCGACCGTGTGGCTGGTGCTCGCGGTCGTGGAGGTCTATCACCTCTTCGACCCGTTCACCTATCCCTATCCGCCGGGCCGTCGGCCGCTGGGCCGGCCGACGCCGTATCGGCGGATGCAGCACGAGCGGCTGGCGGGCGACGAGGGCGGCGACCTGACGCGGATGCTGGGCTTCCGGCTCGGCACGGGCCTCTTCGCGCTGCCGCGGGGCGACATCGAGGTGTGGACCGATCGCCGCGGCTACCGCAACGAGCCGCGTCTGGCCGACACCGCCTGCCCCGTGGTCGTCACGGGCGATTCGTTCATGGACCAGGGCCTGACGAACGCCGACACGCCGGCCGGCGTGCTCGGCCGGCTGCTCGGCGTGCCCGTCTACGACCATACGCACATGGCGCGGGGCCCGACGACGGGCATCCGCGAGCTCCTGGCCGATGCGGAGTTCAGGGAGCGGCCGCCGAAGGTGCTGGTCTGGGGCTTCGTCGAGCGCTCGGCCCACGCCGGCGCCTTCCCGCCCTATCCGCCGCGTGCGCGGCCGGCCCTGAGCGCCTGGGAGCGCCTGCGGCTGCCCGACGACCACCGCGCGAGCTACAAAGCCCTCTGGGCCGCCTACCGTGACAAGTGGTCGCTGCTGCGGGCCTATGCCAACGCCGTCCGCGCCGAGCTGGCCTGGCGCGCGGCGCGGCGGCTGCTCACCGACAAGGTGATCGTGGGCGAGCGGCCGAGCGGCGAGCCCGCGCTGTTCCTGCGTGACGGCGTGGGGCGGCTCGGCTGGACGGCGAAGCGGCGGCGACTCGAGAAGGCGGTGGCGAACATCGCGTCCTACGACGCCGAGTGCCGACGCCGCGGCATCCGGCTCGCCGTGCTCCTGATCCCCGACAAGGCGCACATCTACCCCGGCTGGCTTCGGCCCGAGGATCGCCCCGAGATCCCCTCGCCCGACGCGCTGACGGACCTCGAGCGGCGCCTCTCCCGACGCGGCATCCCTGTCGTCAATCTCCTCCCCGCCTTCCGCGCCCATGCCGACGGCCCCCTCCTCTACTACCCCGACGACACGCACTGGAACGAGCACGGGATCCGCGTGGCCATGAAGGCCGTCGCGGCGAGCTTCGAGGCTCGCGGCATTTCCGTGGCGAAATGAGGCGCACGCCCCGCAAGCGTGGCCCGCTCACGAATGGAGCTGGCCGCGGGCGGCCTTGAGGGCGAGGTCGCCGATGGGGTTGTAGAGGCGGGCGTCGGCGGCGAGGTCGATGGTGTGGACGAGGACGTGGGGCTTGCCCCAGGGCGCCTGAGCGACGACGGCGCCGTCGGGGCGGAGGACGCGGGAGTTGAGCCACTGGCGGCCCGTCGCGGCGTTGGCGGCGACGATGTGGAGGAAGCTCTCCGAGGCGCGCGTTGTCAGCGTGGCGGGGGCGACCTGCTCCATCAGCGGGCTGCCGGCCGGCGAGGCGAGGTAGGACGCGAAGAAGACAACGCGGCAGCGCCGCTCGAGCAGCTCGCGCCAGAGCTCGGGGAAGCGGAAGTCGAAGCAGATGAGCAGGCCGACCTTGACGCCGTCGATGGTGTGGGTGACGACGCGTCGGCCAGGCGCGTAGTGCTCGCGGTCGCCGGGCATGAGGAAGCACTTGTCGTAGCGCTTGGCGACGCGGCCGGCCGGGTCGATGAGGTAGAGACAGTTGGTCGGCTTGCCCTGTCGGCGACGGTGGGTCGAGCCGAGGACGGTCCAGAGCTTAAGCTCAGCGGCCAGCTTGCGGACGCGCGCCGTCTCCTCGGCCAGCGTCTTCCAGGGATAGCCCTCGAAGCTCTCGAACTGCGCGCCCGCGTAGCCCGACAGCGCGCACTCGGGGAACAGCGCGACCCGTGCCCCCCGCCGCTTCGCCGTCCGCATCTGTCGCCGGATCGTCGCGCCATTGCTCGCGATGTCCGCGCCGATGGCGAACTGGCAGGCGGCCACCGTAAGACGAGGGGGAGTGCCGTGCTCCAAGGATTGCTCTCCGGTCTCAAGGGCAGAGAGATTGAGGAGGATGAAGCTCAGCGCTCAAGGACCCTACGGGTCTCCTGTCTGGCGTCGTAGAGGGGCTTCCGGCCGCCGTGGTCCCTGGCGCTCACGTCGGCGCCGCGCTCGACGAGCAGCCTGCACACGTCGGCAGAAGCCCAGCGAGCGGCCAGGTGCAGAGGCGTGGCGCCGAACTTCCCTCTGGCGTTCACGTCGGCGCCCTTCGCGATCAAGTCCCTGGCCTTGTCGTCACTGCCAGCCCACAAGGCGATGTGGAGGGGCGTCCAGTTGCGCGGATTGGGGACATCGAGCCTCGCGCCGCTGGCGACGAGCAGCCGGGCAGCGCGCTGACGCGACCAGTAGATGGCCCAGTAGAGCGGCGTGCGGCCGCGGCGGTCCCTGGCGTTCGCGTCGGCGCCTGCGGCCAGCAGGTGCCTGACTGTGGCGAGGTCGCCCGACACGGCGGCATGGTGCAGAGCCGTGCCGTCTTTGCCGTCGGCCATCGTCTTGCCTGCGCCGTGGTCGAGCAGGAGCTTCACCAGCCTGGCGTGGCCGGAGAAAGAAGCCGACTCCAGCGGCGTCTCGCCGGACTCGCTCTTGGCGTTGACGTTGCACCCGTGGGCCACCAGGACAGGGGCGGTCCGGCGGTTGCCCCAGGACAGGGACGAGAGCAGCGGCGTGTAGCCGAGCCGTCCCCTGGCCTCGGTGTCGGCGCCGAAGGCCATCAGGAGGGCCGCGATGGCCGGCGGGGCATCGTGCAGCGGCGTGCTGCCCCGCTCGTCGGCGGCGTCAACGTCTGCCCCGCGCTCAAGCAGGAGCTCGGCGACACCATAGTAGCCGCACCTGGCCGCGCGGTGCAGTGGCGTGGTGCCGCGGGAGCCGGCCGCGTTCACGTCAGCCCCTCTGTCGATGAGCAGGTCGGCCACGCTGCGATGGCCACACCACGCGGCGATGGCCAGCGGGGTGTCGCGACCGTTGTCGGGCGAGTCGACCCTGGCACCATGGCGGAGGAGGAGCGCCGCCACGGCGCGATGGCCGCCGCTCGCGGCATCGTGCAACGGGGTCCGATGGAGACGGCGGCCCGGCGCGTTGATCGCAGCGCCGCGCGCGACCAGGAGCTCGACGACTCGCATGCTCCCGTGTCGGGCCGCGACGTGGAGCGGGGTGCGGCCGTCGGCCTCGCGAGCATCCACGGTGGCGCTCCTGGCGATGAGGAAGGCAGCGACCTCGGCGCAATCGTGCTTGGCCGCCCGGTGGAGGGCCGCCCACCCCTGCTTGTCGGTGATCCTGAGAAGATCCGGCTTGGCCCGGAGGCGCCGCTCGACCTCCGCCAGATTGCCCGCCCACACATGGGAGAAGAAGGGGATCTCCGAGGCCGCGCCGCGGTCGAGCAGGATCCTGGCGATGGCCTTGTGCCCATGCCTCTCCGCCACTTGCAGCGGGCTACGGCCCCGTTCGTTGTCCGCGTTCTTCGCGTTCACATCGGCGCCGTGGGCCAGGAAGAGCCTCACAGCCTGCTCGTTGCCGCACTCGGCGGCTCGATGCAGGAGGGCTCGACGCTTGCGCTCCACCTGTCCCACGTCAAGGCGCATCTCCCGCGCGACGACAAGCTGGTCGAAGGCCACAGCAGCGCACAGGGGCGTCCCACACACGAGTCCCAGATGGTGTCCCCCAGCGCGGAGCTCGAACGGCTCGGGGACCGCCAGCTTCTCGAAGCCCTTCAAGCCCGAGGCCTTCACGCGGAGCGAGCGCCATCGCCAGCCCTCGCCCCACCAGCCCCTGCCAAGCCCTTTCCCCAGCACCTGGTCGGGGCCGTCGTCGATCCGGAAGGCGAGCATCTGGCAGCCGCAGCACCAGGAATCGGCCCTAAGGAAAAGGAAGTAGCGGCCATCCTCGGGCACGCGGAAGGCCAGGCGCGCGCACGGAGAGGGCCGCTTCGCCGGCTCGTACCATTCGCCTCGGTGGGAGTGGGTGAGCAGGAGCACCTTACCGCCGCTGGCGGCCCGCTGCCACTCGAGATCGCCTTCATCGGGCTCGGGCGGCGCAGGCACACCCATGCCGCGCCAGGGTCCGAGGTCCTTGGCCGACGCCACCGCGGCCGACATGGGGCCTGGCGTGCCGTCGTTGAATGTCTGCTTCAGGACCTTCGCGCTCTCCGCCTCGACCCGATCGGCGATGCCGGCAAACGGCTCGAAGGCCTCGGGGGCCTCGGGCTGCTGGCCGCTCGCCGCAGGCCACGAGCACAATGCGAGACACAGGAGCAACGATGTCCGTGGCACGGCGGGCCGGGGTGTCTTCCAGCGTGTGGACGACACGGCAGGTCACCTCAGACAGCGTGAGGCCAACCCGCCCGCCGCAGGCCGCCGTCACGGCGCCGGCGCGGGCTTGGGGGCGGGCCGCGGCTGCACCGGGGACTTGGGCGGCGAGGCGGGCCACGTCGGGAGGGCGGTGCGATCTACCGGCGGCCCAGCTTGAGCTTGACCTCGAACTTGCCGTCGCCGCGGATGCC
>CBFDBL010000013.1:0-27000 GCA_965603035.1 uncultured bacterium | reverse complement strand
TGCCGAGGCCTCGCGCACCATCGCGCACTGTGAGGCGTTGGCTGACCGCGGAATGGCCCGCAGGAGCCACCAGAGCCAGATCCTCCCGGCCACCAGGGGCGCCAGGGCCACGAGCGCGCCGATGGCCCACACCGCGAGGCCCCACGACGCCCACCCGGCACCCCGGCCGGCACGCGATGGGCCGGCGGCAAGCATGGGTGCACGGCTCGCCGGCTCGAAGCCGGCACCCGCATCTGCATCGCCCTGGAGCGTGGCGGGCACGCCTTCCAACGGCGCAGCGGGCGACTCACGCACCGTTCTTGGTGCTGATGCGATGGCCGGCTCGGCGGGCCGCGCCGCCGGGTGGGGCAGTGCAGCCGTGTCGGGCGCCGCAGCAGGCCCGACGTCGAGCCATGCCGGCAAGACTCGCCACGCGGGCAGCACCGCCGACAGGATGGGGAGCACCAGCAGGCCTGCCATGGCAAGAGACCACACCAGGTGGCGCGCCGCGGCCGAGGCCCTGCGCATCGCAAGGGCCGCGCCGCCGGCCAGCGCCAGCACCACAACGCTCTTCGCGGCTGCGTCCAGCAGTATCGGCACCGCCGTGTCCAGCGCCGGGAGCGCGAGTGACAGCGACACGATCACCCCTCCTTTTTCCTGGCCTGGCGGATGAGCTCCGCCAACCGCTCGAGCTCGTCGTGTGGGAGGTCAGCACCGGGATCGGACATGTGGGCCGCGACCGCTTTCTCGAGCGAGCCGCCAAAGAAGGTCGCCACGACCCGCCGCATCGCCGACTGGCCCGCGCGCCGACGGGGCCGCACGGGTCGGTAGACGAACTCGCGGCCCCGCTTCCCATGGGCAAGGTGCCCCTTCTCCTCGAGGATGCGCATCAGCGTGCGCACCGCCGTCCGCGACGGCGGGTCGGCTATGGCCTGCACGACATCGCTCACCGTCGCCTTGCCCGAGGCGTACACGATGTCCATGATCTGCCGTTCACGCCGGCTCAGTTGGACTTCCTCGCTCACCCCTGCTCCTTCCCACAATCGTGCTCCGTCAGGCCCCCGCGACCCCAACGGCTAATATTTTAGCCCTATGGGCCAAGGGATGTCAAGCCCAAACGCCATTTTTTTAACCGACGCCTGTGGGGGCTGGTGGTCGAGCCAGTGGGGCAAGGAGCACTACTTGAGCGTCACCGCGACGATCGTCCCATTCTTCGACAGCGAGGCTCGGGCCGTGACGGCCTTGCCGCCCGCCTCTGCGGTCACCTCGTAGTCGCCGAGGAAGCCGCGGACGCTGATGCGGCCCTGGGCATCCGTCTTCGCCGCAGCGTCGGTCCACCAGTCCTTGAAGACCAGGTCCTGCCAGGCGCGGCCGTTGGGCTTGATCGACCAGTCCCTGCGGAAGAGCGCGGCCTGGGGGCGCCAGTGCCGGCCCTGCCAGAAGCCCCACATGAGGATGCCGTTGACCGCCGGATGGCTGAACAGCGCGGTCAGGAAGTCGCGGGTGTAGGCGGCCTGGAGCGCCTCGTCCGCGACGTTGATGTCGAACTCGGTGACGGCGATCGTCTTGCCGAAGGCGGCGAAGCGGTCGAGCACGGCGAGCAGGCGCGGCGGCGGGGTGAGGTCGCCGCCGAAGTGACTCTGCATGCCGATGCCGTCGAGCGGCGCGCCCTGGTCGAGCAGGAACTCGATGGTCTCGTAGTAGTGGTCCTGGTGCCGCTGGTCGCGGCCGCTGCGGGCCAGGATGGCGTAGTCGTTGATGAAGAGCCTTGCCGCGGGGTCCGTCTCGCGGGCGGCGCGGAACCACGCGACCATGGCCTCGCGGCCCAGGACGTCCATCGCGTCGTGGTTGCTGAACGGCTCGTTGATGACGTCCCACTCGACGATGCGGCCCTTCGTCGCGGCCACCTCCTCGCGGATGTGGTCGAGGATGCGCCTCTGGAAAGCGGCCTTGTCGCCCTTGAGCCCCTGGACGTCCCTCGGCATGTGCTTCCAGCTCGGCCACACGAGGCAGTGGCCGCGGACCTCGATGCCGCGCTCGCGCAGCCAGGCGAGCGTCCAGAGCACGCGCCGACGGCGGTCGGCGTTCTCCCAGCCCGGCCACTTGAACGAGTTCTCGACGACCACGCGGTTGAAGAGCTTCTGGATCGTCTCGCGGTACTTGAGGGTGTCGGGCGTATCGGTGTCGGGCTTGAAGGTGCCGGCGTTGACGGCGGAGCCGAAGCCGAAGGCGTGGCGGGTCATCTTGATCGCGACGTCGGCGCCCGCGACGGGCTTGCCGGCGGCGTCGGTCACGGTGACCGCGAGGTCGGCCTTGCGGATGCGCTCGATGCGGGCGAGGGCCGCCTTGCGCCAGGCGTCGTCCGGCTGGCTGGTCTCGTAGACGTCGGGGGCGCCGGGCAGGTCGCGGAGCCGCACCTTCTTGTCGTAGTTGGTCAACGTCACGCCTCCGATCTCGAGGGTTTGGGGCGGGTAGCCGAGGCGGAAGATCAGGCTGGCCTCGCCCGACGCGAAGCTCTGCCGGGAGACGAACGGCACGTCGATCCGCCGCCACTTCCCGCCCGCGACGACGGGGTGCTGGGCCGACTTGGTGTAGGGCTGGCGTCCGAGCTCGAAGACGAGCTCGGTGCGCGCCTTGGCGGGCCGCACGGCGCGCGCCCAGAAGGTGGCGAGCAGGATGTCGCCTTTCTTCACGGGCATCGTGTTCGCAGCCCGGACCTGGATGTCGTAGCTGCGGGCCGGCCTCTTCTTCGTCTCGAGCCGCAGCGCCTTCGCGAAGGGCTGGCCCTCGGCGGCGACGACGGAAAGCTCGAGATCGCGCACCGCCTTCCCCGACTCCGCCAGCGCCGCCAGCGGGTCGCCGACCACGGCGACGCCGGGCGGGAGCGGCTTCCTGGGCTGGGCAGCCGAGGCGAGGGCGGCGAGGGCGAGCACGGTCGCGAGGGAGGTCTTCACCATCAATTCAGTTCTCCATCTGCTACTGGGGCGCTTCGGATTCGGCCCCGTTCACCCCGGCCCGCCGGCGGGCTTGGACCGCGCCGCGCCCCCGGAGGCCTCGCTGACGAGCTGGCGAAGCCGGAGGGCATCCGTGACGGGTTTGCCTGCCGCCGCGTCCTCCTCGCGGAAGGTTGCCATCAGGATGTGGCGCTTGCCGGTCCGGCTGAAATCGTAGACGATGCGGATCAGGCCGTCGGCCGTCTGCTGGCCGTCGGGATAGGAGACCCCTCCTCGCTCGTCGAGGAGCAGCCCGCCGTCCCAGGTCTTCCCGTCATCGGTCGAAATGAAGGCCGTAAGGTGTGAGCGACCCGTCCGCTTCGCGATGGGGCCGTGCTTGACCAGCAGCAGAGCGCCGGACTCAAGGCGCGTGATGAAGAACCGCGCGCTGGGGTGGGCGATGGCCGATGGCTTCAGCTCGGGCCACGTGATGCCGCGATCCGTCGAGACGCTCTCGCCGATGCCGTACGCCGTGCGGGCGAGCAGCCACAGCGACCCGTCCTTGCGTTCGACGAGCATGTGCTCGTCGTAGCTGCGGGCCTGCTCGGGGATGTTGCAGGCGCCACGGACCGTCCACGTCTTGCCCCGATCCGTCGAGACGACCATCCGAGCGCTCTTGTCGGTCTTCCGCCAGGTCGAGGCCGGCAACGCCCACTCGCCGGAGGAAAGGACGAGGGGCTTGCACATCATGACCCCGTCGGTGACGCGAACAGGCTTCCCCCACGCAGGGTCTCCGGACTCGGGCTTGTCCGTTTCGAGGAACCACACCCCGGCAACGGTGCCTGCGTGGTGGACCGACTGGGTCCAGGCGAGCCGCAGCTTCCCGTCAGGGGCCATCCACACCTGCGGGTCGAAGGCGCGCACCGGCCCGCCTGCATCGGGATCGACGATCAGGACCTCGCGCCACGTGGCCCCGCCGTCGCCGCTGGTGCTGAGCGCCACGTAGTTGTTGTCGTCCTCCTTGGGCGTCTTGCCCGCGTACCACGTCGCCCAGAGACGTCCGCGTGGCGTCACGGCCATGCTCGGGATGCCCTGGAACGCCCGATTGGTGACCGCATGCAGAGGCAGCGGCGGCCCCGCATGACGCGGCGGCGCGAGGAACACAGGCTCACCGGCAAGCCCGGGGAGAACCATCAACGCGATCCCAGCCACGATTAGCGTTCGCTCGTGCACAACCCTCTGCATCGTCCCAACTCATTCCTTCCCGCTCCCAAGTGCGCGCGCCCCAGCGCCCGCGGCTCAGCGGCGGTGCTTGGTCCTCGCGATCACGTGCTCCTGGAGCGTCGGGTCGAGCGAGATGAACTGCGTGGAGAAGCCGAAGACCCGGACCATGACGTGTGCGAAGTCCTCGGGCCGCTGCTGGGCCTCGCGGAGCTGGTCCTCGCGGACGACGTTCAGGCCGATCTCGGCGCCGCCCTGGTCGAAGAACCCCCGGAGCAGGCCGACGAGCTTCCCGAGCCCCGCCTCGCCGTCCACCGCGGTCGGGTGCAGATCGACGATGTACGAGACCCCGCCGGCCGCCTTGCTGAAGTCGATGCGCGCCACCGAGTTCAGCTCCGCCGTCACGCCGCTGAGCGCGCGCCCGTGCGTGGGGTTCACGCTCGTGGCCAAGGGCGCTTTCGCGTGCCGGCCGTCGGCCGAGGCCGCCGTGTGCGGGCCCATGTTGTGCACGGAGTTCGGCGTGCAGCCGAAGAGCAGGGGGAGGAACGGGCCGCCCTCGGGGGTGCGGTACTTCGCGATCTCGTCGCAGTAGAAGGCCACCTCGGCCGCCGCGATCGCGTCCACGCGGCCGCCGTCGTTCCCGAACTTCGCGCAGCGGTTGAGCAGCCGCAGGCGCAGCGGCTCGCGGCCCGCGAAGTCGCTCGCCAGAGCCCCCCGCAGCTCCGCCAGGGTCAGCTCCCCCCGCTCGTAGACCAGCTCCTGGATCGCGGCGAGCGCGTCCGCCGCGTTCGCCACCCCGAAGAGGTTGACCCCCGCCGGGTTGAACCGGGCGCCGCCGTCCATCACGTCGCGGCCGCTCGCCATGCAGCCGACGGTCAGCGCACTGAGCAGCGGGAAGGGGAACTCGGCGGCCTGGGCGCCGAAGCCGCGGATGTTCTCGGCGACGGCCATCCTGATGAAGCGCGCGGCCTGGCGGCGGTAGGCGGCGTGCAGGGCCTCGTAGGTCGGGAAGTCGGTGTCGTGCTCGATGCCGACCAGCGTGTCGGTGAGGGCGCATCGGCCGCCGTGGAGGGCGATCTCGAGGATCTTGGCGAGGCTGATCGCGTGGCCCATGGTCCGGCTGTTGCACTGGCCGGGGATGGTGAGCTCGACGCAGCCGATGGCGGCGTAGTCGAGGGCCTCCTCCATGGGGAAGCCGGCGTCGAAGAGCGCGGGCACCAGGACCGCGTCGTTCCAGAAGTCGGGCCGCCCGAGGCCGAGCCGGGCGACCTCGGCGGCCTTGCGCAGGAACGCGTCGGGCGTGGCGCCGTGGATGCGGACGGCGACGTCGCGCGGCGTGCGGAGGGCCTCCATCGCCTCGAGGCACAGGAACGACAGGTCGTTGGTCCCGTCGCGGCCGTCGGGGGTGAGGCCGCCGATGGTGCAGTGGTGGAAGTCGAAGGTGCGGTAGCACTTCAGGAAGAAGCACTCGATGAGCTCGCGCGCCCCCTCGGGCGTCAGGCGGCCCGCCTCGAGGTCGGCCGCGTAGTAGGGATAGAGGTACTGGTCGATGCGGCCGAAGCTGTGGGCGCTGCCGGTCGTCTCGGCCTGGTTGAGCGGCAGGCCGAAAGCGAGCGCCTGCATGGCCTCGCGGAAGGTCCGCGCCGGCTGGGTGGGCACGCGGCGGCAGATCCCGACCATCGCCTCGAGCTCGCGGCGGCGCGCCTCGTCGCCCTCGGCCGAGGCCATCTCGGCGAGGGTCTCGGCCCAGCGCTGGCCGTACGCGCTCATTGCCTCGCAGACGACGACCACGGCCTCGTAGAAGACGCGCCTGCCGACGTCCGCGGCCCGCGTCTCGTCGAGCGCCGCCAGGCGGTCGCGGGCCTGCTGCCGGATGCCGTCGGCGCCGTGCCCGAGCAGGAGCTGGTAGCGGGGGAGACGATGGACGAAGTCGAGGCCGCTGGCGCGGAAGGCGCGGGCGTCCATCGCCGCGCGGCACTCGGGCGGGGTGAGCGCCCTGGCCCTGGCGCCGACGGGCACGTGGCGCGTCGCCCAGCCCTCCATGAACGCGACGAAGTCGGCGGGGACCGGCGCGTCCTTGAGGCCGCCGGGGTTGGGCCACATGTCGGGGTATGCGGCGGCGTTGCGCCAGCGGTGGCCCTCGTGGATGCCGGGGTGGGCGGCGATCATCCGGCGCACGCGCCCGGCCAGCAGGTCGCCGTCGTCGAGGGTGAGGGTCTCGGCGGCGAGCGCGGCGGCGACGGCCTTCGCCCTGCGCAGCGGCATCGGCTCGGCCCGCGTCGCGTCGTACGAGCGCATGACCGCCCAGCCCCGCTCGCAGGGGTCCGGCTCGTTGGCGAAGGCCAGCGCCTGCTCGCGCAGGCCCTCGATGCGTGCTGTCAGGCGGCCTGTCGTCTCGGCCATGCTCTGCCCCATGCGGCACCTGCCCACTACAGCGCTCGTCCTCGGCACGGCGCCCAGCCGTTCCGCCGCTCCGTCTCCATTATGTAGTGCCGGCGGCGCGGGTCAAGCAGGGCGGCGACCGGCGCGGCGGGGATCCTTGACAGAGTTGCCCTGCCGCCGCTAGAATGCGGCTGCTTCGTGAAGGGAGCTTTCCGTGGACCGACGTCTTCTGGCGATCGCCCTGGGCGTGATGGTGGTGCTGGCTGGGGTGGGGGCGGGTGTCTGGGTGCAGCTCTCGCGCTCGGGGCCGCGGCCGCTGGTCGAGGTCATCGTGCCGGAGGCGCAGGTGAAGGTGGGCACGAGCGTCGTCGCCACGGCCCGCCAGGGCGAGCGCCTGGCGGTCTACGGCAGGAAGACGGGCTGGTACCAGGTGCGGGCCGGGGGACGGCTCGGCTGGGTCTACGCGGCGCAGATCCGGCGGGTCCGGCCGCCCGATGCGGCGCCGCGGCTGGTCGAGACCGAGGTGCTCGGCGTCTACTTCCCCAAAGACGTCCTCGGCGAGTTCCCGCGGCGCGGCGAGCGCTGGGTGCTCGTCGAGGTCCAGGCGCTCGCCGCCAAGGCCAACGCCGTGGGCGGGACCGCCATCGACACGGACCGCTTCGTGCTCCTGCGCGGCAAGGCGCGCTTCTTCCGCCCGCGCGTCTGGAAGTCGATCCCCGTCGGCGACCACACGGTGGACCGCCTCGAGCTCGGCGACGCCTTCACCCTGCCCGTGGGCCAGACGCGGAAGCTGCGCCTCGCCTACAGCATCCCCTCCGACGTCGTGAGCCGCGTCGGCTGGCACGTCGTCTACGTCCCGCCCAAGCCCGGCGGCGGCAGCCCGGCACCGCGCTCGGGCGACGCCGCCGGCTAGCCCTGCCGCCGCCTTCCGCGGCCCGCATCGCGCGAGGATGCGCTTGACACGCGCACGGTCGTGGCTAGAGTCGCGCAGCGGTGCGAGCCGCAGGGAGGCTGTTGCGAGGAGAGGCCATGTTCCCGTCGATCTTCACGGACGAGCTGGCGCTGGACTTCGCCGCGACGCTGCCGCATCTGAAGGAGTGGGGCCTCCGGCACTGCGATCTGCGGGGCCGCCTCTTCGGGCGATCCTTCGAGAGCCTGAGCGCCGAGCAACTCGCCGAGGTCAAGGCGCTGCTCGCGCGGCACGGGATGCAGATCGGCTGCCTCCAATCGTCGCTGGCGAAGGTGCATCTCCCCGACAAGGAGCGACAGCAGGCCGAGGCCGAGAAGCTCGAAGGCATCATCCGCGCCGCCGACGCGCTTGACTGCCGCCTGGTGCGCGCCTTCTTCTACTGGCAGCCGCCGGCCGAGTTGAGCGGAGCGTTCGCCATCCGCCCCGACGAGCAGCAGAAGGTGCTCGACCTGTTCATGCCCCTCGCCGACCGCGCGAGAGAGGCCGGCCTCGTCCTCGCGTTCGAGAACTGCGGGGTCACGCCCGACGAGATCTTCGTCCTGCTCGACGCGCTCGGCGTGCCGAGCTGGGGCCTGGCGTGGGACTGCGCGAACACCTGGGACTGCGATGAGCGGCGGGCCGACGAGCAGGCCTTCGTCATCCGCATGGCCCAGCGCGCCCGATGCGTGCACGTCAAGGCCCGCGGCGCCGTGGCCGACCTTGGCGGCGACGTGATCCCCTACGACCGCGTGCTCCAGGTCTGCGACAACGCCGGCATCCAGGGCCCCGTGAGCGCCGAGACCCATAACCCCGACCGCTCGGTGGACAACGTCGAGATGTCACGCCGGGTCGTCGAGGTCATCCAGAAGGCATGGCCCACCGCCGCGCCCGGCGGCCTGTTCGACACCAAGAAGAAGGTCGAGGGCGTGACGCGGCCGTGGCAGGACGACCCGGTCCGCTTCGTCGTCGTCGGCCTCGGCATGGGACACGGCCGCTCGAAGATGATCAAGAAGACGCCAGGCACCGAGTTGGTGGGCGTCTGCGACATCGTCGAGGAGCGCGCGAAGCGGACGAGTGAGGAGTGCGAGGTCCCCTACACGACCGACGTCCGCGAGTGGCTCGACCGGACCGAGGTCGAGGCCGTCTTCGTCCTCACCGAGACCGGCAACCACGGCAAGGTCGCCTGCCAGGCCCTCGAGGCGGGCAAGCACGTCATCACCACCAAGCCGATGGACGCGACGGTCGCGGCCTGCGACAGGATGATCCGCCTGGCCGAGGCGAAGGGCCTGACGCTGGCGGTCGACTTCGGCCGCCGCTTCGAGTCCGGCCCGCTCACCCTCCGCAAGGCCGTCGCCGACGGCCGCTTCGGCCGCCTGCTCAGCGGCGACGCGACGCTCAAGATCCTGCGCAAGATGGACTACTTCCAGTCCAACGGCGGCTGGCGCGGCACCCGCGAGCTCGACGGCGGCGGGGTGCTGAGCAACCAGAACATCCACCACCTCGACGAGCTGGCCTTCAGTCTCGGCGTGCCCGCCAAGGTGCGCTGCAACCTCTGGACGCAGACCCACGACATCGAGGCCGAGGACCTGGGCGTGGCGACCTGGCTGTACGACAGCGGGCTGGTGATCCAGCTCTCCGCCACCTCGTGCTACCCCCACGCGACGTGGTACTTCCGCTTCGAGCTGCACGGCGACGCCGGCGCCTTCGTCCGCGCGGCCGGCGGCCCGTATGAGAAGCCGATGGAGCGCTGGTTCCTCGACAGCGCCTGGGGCGACCGGGCGCCCGAGACGGTGGAGAGCGAGTGGCTGAACGTGGTGGACAACTTCGCCGCGGCGCTGCGGGAGGGCGCGCCGCTGGTGTGCGACGGCCGCGACGGCCGCCGCTCGCAGGCCATCCTCCACGCCATGTACCAGAGCGCCTGCGAGGCCGACGGCGGGTGGGTGGAGGTCAAGCCCGAGCTCGAGTAGCGGGACCGGGAGGTTGTGACATGGACGGCAATGTGCCTTTGGGGATCTTCGCCGCCTGCGTGGGGCTCTTCCTGCTCGGGGGGGCCGTCCTGTACTGGGAGTGGTTCTCGAGCCTTCCGCGGGTGCGCTCCATCACGTGGCTGCTGGGCGAAACGGGCGGGCGCCTGTTCTATGCCGCGTTGGGCGCGGCAGTCCTCTACGGCGCCCACGACGTCGCGACGAACCCCCGGCACAGGAAGGGGAAGGCCCCATCCCGAGAGAGCGCCCGCGACGCCGACGACACAGAACCCGCACCGGTCCGAGAGCCAAAGCCATCCGGGGAGATCGTCACCCTCTGGAACGCGACTGCACTGCCCTACGGCTCGAAGCTGTCCGTGGACTACCGCTTCGACAGAGGCGGCCCCCAGCGGGCCACGCTCTACTACCTGATCATCGAGAGCGGCCGCGCGCAGGCCGACCTCCGGTACAGCGGGACCAACTTGAGGAAGCGTGGCACCCTGCGCGGCCGCGTGCT
The DNA here is from genome assembly GCA_965603035.1 of uncultured bacterium. GTDB lineage: Bacteria > Planctomycetota > PUPC01 > DSUN01 > DSUN01 > CAZDNN01. The sequence continues at coordinate 17,055 of CBFDBL010000013.1, read as the reverse complement.
GGGCGGGAGGCTCCGAAGCGACACCCGCGCCTACCTTGCCACCGGCCCTCTCGGAAGTCGGCGCCGCATCTCGAACACGGTGAGGGTGCGCCTCAAGGTCGGCTCGACCGTCGCGCGGAAGCCCACGACCCGCACGCCTCCACCCAAGGTGGACCCCTTCGTGCGGGCCATGCGCCAAGTGAAGTCCAGCCGCGCGACCGACCGCCGGAGCGGCGCCCACGGGCTCTCGCGGCTGAAGCCCGACCAGGAGCGGCGCGGCGAGGTCTCCGCCGCGCTCGACACGCTGCTGAGGGACAAGGACGAGGCCGTGCGGCGCGTTGCCCTGCAAGCCGCCGGCCGGTGGCACCCCACCGACGCACTCCCCGCGGTGGCCCACTGCGTTGCCGACAGGCGGACACGCGCCGCGGCCATCCAGGCGCTTGCGGGCTGGGAGCCGGAGGACAAGCACAGGACCGTCGTGGGCAAGGCGCTGGCGGCCGCCCTGTCCGACAGCGATCCCCTTGTGCGATCGAACGCCCTCCGCGCCCTCGCGAGGTGGCACACGCCCGAAGCCGTCCCCGCGCTGATCCAGTGCCTCGAGGACCGGCTGACCCGCTCGACGGCCATGACCGCGCTGGCGGAGACAGGCGATCCGCGGGCCGCCGACGCCATCGCCGCCTGGCTGGGCGAGCGCGGCGGCATGGCCCGCCTGGCGCTCAAGGGGATGGGCGAGGTCGGCGAGATGGCGGTGCTCAGGTACGTGCGGCGCGACGACGAGGGCCTGCGCTCGCAGAGCATCAGCCTCCTCCGCGAGATGGGCGGCAAGGCCAGCTACGCCGTCCTCGAGCCGCTGACGCGCGACGCCGACCCCGAGCTTGCACGGCTGGCCGCCGAGGTCGTGGCGGAGATCCGACGCCGGCACCCCGGCCTGCCGAAGCCTGCCCCCCCGACCCAGGCCGAGCGGCTCGCGCAGTTCATGGGCGACCTGGACTCTGTCCAGGACTTCCGCAGGAGCCAGGCCCTTCAGGCGCTCGGGAAGATGGCGCCCCTTGCGGAGCGGCGTGAGGCGGTCGCCCTGAAGATCGTGCCCTTCCTCTCCGACAAGAGCCTTTTCACCCAGATGCACGCCGTGAAGGCCCTGGCCGTGTGGCACACCGAGACCACCTTGCCGGCCATCATCGGGTGCGCCGATGCCTCCCAGTCGCTCCTGCGCGGCGCGGCCTTCGATGCCCTGGCGCAGGTGAAGGCCCCCGAGGCCGCCAAGGCCGTCGCGGCCCACCTGGCCGACGACCGCTCGAGGGCGAGCAGTGCCCTGGTGGCCATGGGCCCCGTGGCCGAGGAGGCCGTGCTCCCGTACGCCACGCAGCAGGACAAACAGGCCCGGCTCGCGGCGATCCAGATCCTGGGGAAGATCGGCACGCAGAAGAGCATCCCGACCCTCCGCCGCCTGCTCAAGCACAAGGACGGCCTCATCCGCAGCTACGCCAAGACCGCAGGGCGGGCGATCCTCAACCGCGAGAAGAAGTGAGGCAGCCGTGTCGTGCAACCGCATTGGAGATGGACGATGAGACAGCGTGCAAGGGTGTTCGGGCTGGCGTTGCTGGTGGTCGCTGCCGGGGCGTTCGGAGGCGAGGCGAAGCTCCAGGAGGGCGACTTCGTGGCGGTGTGCGGCGACTCGATCACCGAGCAGAAGCTCTACTCGGTCTACATCGAGGACTACCTGCTGATGTGCCAGCCGGCGCCAAGGCTGCGGGCCATGCAGTTCGGCTGGGGCGGCGAGACCTCGTGGGGCTTCCAGCGGCGCATGGCGAACAACTGCGTGCCCTTCCGGCCCAGCGCGGTCACCACCTGCTACGGGATGAACGACGGCGGCTACCGCCCCTTCGATCCCAACAACCAGGGCAAGAGGTACCGCGCCAGCCAGAAAGCCATCGTCCAGGCCCTCAAGAAGGCCGGCGCGCGGCTCATCGCGGTCGGCTCGCCGGGCGTGGTGGACGCCGAGACGTTCCGCCGCAGCCCCGAGCAGGCGGCGATGTACAACCAGACCCTCGCGAAGCTGCGCGACATCGCGCGCGAGGTCGCGGCCGAGGAGGGCGTGGTCTTCGCCAACGTCTACGACCCGATGATGGACGCCATGACGAAGGCCAAGGCGAAGTACGGCAAGGGCTACCACGTGGCCGGCTCCGACGGCGTGCATCCATGGGCCAACGGCCACCTGGTCATGGCCTACGCCTTCCTCAAGGCGCTCGGCTGCGACGGCGACATCGGCACGATCACGGTGGACCTGGCTGCCGGCACCGCCACCGCGACCGAGGGCCACAGCGTGCTCTCGGCCAAGGGCGGCACCGTCGAGCTCGAGAGCGCGCGCTACCCCTTCTGCTTCTTCGGCGACCCCAAGGACCCGCGGGCCACGCGCGGCATCATCGAGTTCCTCCCCTTCAACGACGAGCTCAACCGCTTCCGCCTCGTGGTGAAAGGCGCGACGGCGCAGCGGCTGAAGGTCACGTGGGGCAAAGCCGCGAAGGAGTTCGCCGCCGCCGACCTGGCGAAGGGGGTGAACCTCGCCGCCGAGTTCCTCGACAACCCCTTCTGCGCCCCCTTCCAGAAGGTCGAGCACGTTATCCGCGCGCAGCAGCACTACGAGACCCCGCTCATCAAGAAGCTCATCGACAGCCTGCCTGCCTTCAAGCAGATGGTGCCCGACGAAGCCGAGGCGCTCGACCGCGTGCGCGCCGGCGCCGCGAAGCGTGCGAAGGCGCTCTTCGACGCGTCCGCGGCCGCCGTCGTGCCCGTGAGGCACACCCTCCGGCTCGAGTAGGGGGCCGGCGCCCGGCCCGCGCACGCGTCGTTGACAGCGCGGCGTCCGCGGTCTATAATCCACGGCAGACGATGGTACCTCCGCGAAGGGCTGGCCCGGATCCTGTCATGCCTATCGACCCCGCGATCCACGAGCAGATCCTGCGGCTCCAGCAGAACGTCGAGACGGTGTTCATCGGCAAGACCGAGACCGTGCGCCTCGTGCTGGTGGGCCTGTTCTCGGGCGGGCACATCCTGATCGAGGACGTGCCGGGCGTGGGCAAGACCACGCTGGCACGCGCCCTCGCCCGCTCGCTCGACTGCTCGTTCCGCCGCATCCAGTTCACCCCCGACCTGCTGCCGACCGACATCCTGGGCGTGCCGATCTACAACGCCGACGAGGGCCGCTTCGTGTTCAGGCGCGGGCCCATCTTCGCCCACGTGGTGCTCGCCGACGAGATCAACCGCACGACCCCGCGCACCCAGAGCAGCCTGCTGGAGGCGATGAACGACTTCCAGGTCTCCATGGACGGCGCCACCTACCCGCTGCCGGAGCCGTTCATCGTCCTGGCCACGCAGAACCCCCACGAGTACGAGGGCACGTTCCCGCTGCCGGAGTCGCAGCTCGATCGCTTCCTGATGTGCATCGCGATCGGCTACCCGAGCCGCGCGGACGAGCGCGAGGTCTACGCCAGCCAGCGGCTGGCCCATCCGCTGGAGTCGCTGGGGCCCGTGCTGACGGCGGGCGACGTGGTGGGCATCCAGGCGGCGGTGCGGTCGGTGCGGGTCGGCGACGAGGTGACGGGCTACATCCTGGACATCGTGGAGCGTAGCCGGCGGCGGGAGGAGCTGGAGATCGGGGTGAGCCCGCGTGGCGGCCTGTCGCTGTCGCGCGCGGCGCAGGCCCTGGCGCTGGTGGAGGGCCGCGACTACTGCATGCCGGACGACGTGAAGCGGCTGGCGGTGCCCGTGCTGGCGCACCGGGTGATCCGGCGCGCGGCGCTGATGGCGGCCGGCGGCCAGGACGAGCGGCAGATCGTCCGCGAGATCCTCGACGAGACGCCCGTCCCCGTGTGAGGCCGAGCAGCTTGCAGCGGGCGTCGCACCGGAGGGCGGGCCTGCCATGTGTGTTCCCCTCGCGACGCTGGCGCAGCGCCTGCCGCGCTCGTGGCTGCCTGCCGGCATCATCGCGGCGCTCACCGTCCTGATCGTGTTCGCCGGCTTCCGCTTGCTCGCGCTGCTGCGCGGCAGGGAGAGGGCGCGGCTGGGCCAGCGGATCACCAAGCAGGGCGTGATCTTCTCGCTGGTCACCCTCGCGGTCGCCATCGTGGCGCTTCACACCAAGATCAACTTCCTCGTGCTGATCTTCGGCATGCTGCTCTCGGCGCTCGTCCTGTCGTTCGTCCTCTCGCGCACGACGATGCGCGGGCTCGCCTTCGAGCGGCGCCTGCCCGACGGCGTCCACCCCGACCAGCCGTTCACCGTCGAGCTGCTGGCCAGCAACCGCAAGCGGTGGCTCGCGAGCTACGGGCTGGCCGTGCGGGACCTGCTGCCCGACGGGGTCGCGGCGGAGCAGCCTGGGGGCCTGGTCGTGCAGATCGGGGGCCGGGAGACGGTGGCGCTGCCCTACGCGGCCGTCGCGCGGCGGCGCGGGGTCTACCCCATTCGCGCGGTCAGCTTCTCCACGCGATTCCCCTTCGGCCTCTTCCACCAGGAGCGTCGGCGCGCGCTGGCGGGCGAGCTGGTGGTCTACCCGCGGCTGGGCCGGGTGGCGGCGAACTTCCTGGGCCGCACGCAGTCGCTGGCGCAGACGCGGCGGCGGAGTCGCGCGGCGCGGGGCGAGGAGGAGTTCCGCGGCCTCCGCGAGTATCGCCAGGGCGACAACCCGCGCTGGATCCACTGGAAGACCTCGGCGAAGCTGGGGCAGCCGCTGGTCAAGGAGTACGAGGCGGTGGTGACCGAGCGCGCCTTGCTCGTGCTCGACACGCGGTGCGTCGCCAGCGGGGAGGAGCCGCTGGAGGCCGCGGTCAGCTTCGTCGCGACCCTGGCGCGGGACCTCATGCTCCGGGGGTTCCACGTCTCGCTGGCCGCCTACGCGCCCGACCTGGTCGTCACGGCGGCCGTGCGCGGCATGGGCGGGCTCCGCGCCACCCTCGAGGTGCTGGCGCGGCTCGAGCCGAGCCCCGACAGGGGCCTCTGCGAGCTCGTCGGCGAGCCCCGCGTGAGGGCCGAGGAGCGAGTCCTCACCGTCGCCGTCCTGCTCCACACCGACGGCGATGCCGCCGCCGCCCTCGAGCGGCTCCAGGCCCGCCAGCCCAGGCTCGTCGCCGTGGACGCCAGCGCGCCCTCGTTCGCAGACGTGTTCCAGTTCCCCCGACCGACCGTGACCTCTTGAAGGGAAGGTGCTCAATGGCACTGCTGAAGCTCGCGCTCGTGATGCTGGTCGGCGCCGCGCTCGCCGCGAGAGCCCGAGGCGGCGAGGCGGGACGGCCCGCGTTCAAGGTCTACCCCGTCGGCACGGTCCAGAAGGAGGACGGCGTCACGCGCCTCGCGATCGCCGACGACTACGCCAAGGCGCTCAAGGGCCTCGACGGCTTCTCCCACGTCGTCGTCCTCTACTGGTTCGACAAGAACGACACGCCGCGCAAGCGCAGCATCCTCCAGGTGCACCCGCGCGGCAACCCCAGGAACCCGCTCACCGGGGTCTTCGCCTGCCGCGCGCCCGTGCGGCCCAACCTCATCGCCCTGAGCGTCTGTCGCGTGCTCGCCGTCGAGGGCAACGCGGTGCGGGTGGACAAGATCGACGCGTTCGACGACACCCCGATCCTCGACCTCAAGCCCCATATCCCCAGCATCGACAGCCCGAAGGAGGTCGCCCTGCCCGACTGGCTGCGCAAGTAGGGCGCGCGGCCGCCCGCCGTTGACACCGCGTCGGCGCCCGGGTATGCTGTGGGGGTCGTGACGTTGGTGGGTGCGAGGCCTCATGCCTGCGAATCTGACCCCTGAGTACCGCAAGGCGGAGCAGGCGTACCGCGAGGCGCGGACCGACGGCGAGCGCCTGGCGGCGCTCGAGCGCATGCTGGCGGTGATCCCGAAGCACAAGGGCACCGACCACATGCAGGCGGACCTCAAGCGCCGCATCGCGAAGCTCCGCCACGCCCCGACCGCGCGGGCCGGCGCGCGGCGGGTCGATCCCTTCCACACCGAGCGGGGCGGCGCGGGCCAGGTCGTGCTCATCGGCCTGCCCAACTGCGGCAAGAGCGCGCTCGTCGGCGCCCTGTCCAAGGCGCGGGTCACCGTGACCGACTACCCCTTCGGCACCCACGGCCCCGTGCCCGGGATGGCCTACCACGAGGACGCGGCCATCCAGGTCGTCGACATGCCCCCGCTCACCCCCGAGTCGATCATGCCGGGGATGATGGGCGCCTATCGGACGGCCGACGTCGTTCTCATCTGCGTGGACCTCTCGGCCGACGACGCCCTCGAGCAGCTCGACGCCTGCCTCGACGTGCTCGACCGCCGCGGCATGGTGCCCGTCGCGCGCCACGTGGCCCGCGAGGAGCGCGACGACGAGGGCAGGCAGCTCAAGACCACGCTCATCGCCGGCACCAAGGACGACGCGCCAGGCGCCGCCGACACCTTCGCGGCCCTCGCCGAGCTCTACGGCGACCGCCTGCCCATGCTCTCCGTCTCGGCCCAGACCCGCCACCATCTCGCCGAGCTCACCGCCCACCTCTTCGGCGTCCTCGAGGTCGTGCGGGTCTACGCCAAGCAGCCAGGCAAGGAGCCCGACCTCCAGGTGCCCTTCGTCCTGCCCCGCGGCGGCACCGTCGTCGACATGGCCCGCGCCGTCCACCGCGACTTCCCCGACAAGCTCAAGTACGCCCGCCTCTGGGGCTCCGCGAAGTTCGACGGCCAGCAGGTCAGCGGCGACCACGTCCTCGAGGACCGCGACATCGTCGAGCTCCACATCGCCAGTTGACCCGTCGCGCGCGTCCCGCGGGCGGTGGACACCCGCTCGCGCGGCGCGGTATAATGCCCCTGGGGGAGGACGCTCGGAGCGCGGCGATGATCAAGAAGCTCAACCTCGTGGTGCTGCTCGTGGCGGTGGCGGGCGTGGTGGGGCTGGCGGTGGTGATGAGCCGCGGCGAGGTGCGCGGGGGCAAGGGCCGCAGGCGCTGGGTGCGCATCCAGGGCAAGGTCATCGAGCTGCACGGCGAGCCCTACACCCTGGCCGAGCTGGCCGACGAGATCGCCGACCCCGACATCCTGTCCTACGACCCCGAGCGCCGCGAGGCCCTCGCCAGGGCCTCCATCGTCGTCCACGGCGCGCTCCACATCGGCGACCGCGACGACCGCCGAAAGGGCGAGACCCTCGTGCTCGACACCGTGGTGTGCGGCGACCTGCGCCTCGAGGTGGCCCGCGGCGGCACCCTGACGGTCCACCACTCCGACGTCCGCACGAAGTCGATGCAGATGACCGTGGACGCGTGCAGCCTGGGCTACTTCTTCTTCGTGGACGGGCGGCTGGAGGCGGCGGACAGCCGGTTCCTCTACATGTCGGGCAGCGGGAGCGAGACCGCGCGGTCCCGTGCGGAGGTGGACCTCGAGCGAGTGACGTTCGCGCTCAGCGACGGCTGCGCGTTCCACACGATGGGCGCGGACGGGGCGAAGCTGGCGATTCGCGACTCGAAGTTCAGTTGCGAAGGGCAGTTCGGGTTCCTGGCCGAGGGGTCAGGCGGAGGGCCGATCGTGCTGCGCGGGTGCGAGCTGGCCGGGCAGCTCGCCGACGTCGCCGTGCGCGGACGCGGGGCGGAAGTGACGCTGCTCGACTGCCGTTTCACGCCGTCGAAGGTGAAGTTCTACCACCGCAGCGGTCGGGTCGTCGTGTGCTGGACGGTGCGTGCGAAGGTGGTCGCGGCGGGCACGGGGGAGGCCGTCGCGGGCGCCGCGGTAGCGGCCACGAGCACGGGCACGGGCCCCGGCGAGACGGTGGAGGCGCGGACCGGCGACGACGGGGCGTGCGAGCTGGTGCTCACCGACTACGTCGCCACCTCGGGCGCGCCGCTGCCGTTCCGGGGCGTGAACGATGTGACGCCTCACCGCATCGTCGTGCGTTCGGCGGCGGGCAAGGTGCTGGCCGAGGTGCCCGCCTACCGCGCCACGGGGCCCCAGGGCGAGCTCACCCTCGAGGTGCCCGCCAAGGCCCTCGCGGCCAGCAGATAGACGCCCCGACCCGGCGACGGCCGGGGCGTGCCAGCAACCCCAGTATCCCGCACCGCGGTGACAGGGTGGGCTGTGGCGTTCGACCCGCCCGTGCCAGCCCGTCGTGGCAAGAGCGCCTCGCCCAGACATCCGCTCGTCCCCATGCTCCCGCGCGCGGACGGAGCTCTTCGACGCTCTGCACCGTCGGCCGCGGCAGCGGACGCGGAGCGCCCCCGGACCACGTCCCCGCGCAGCGCTGCATCTGTCACAAGCTGGGCAACGTGTGGGACGTGGTGGTGGACAAGGAGGCCCACGGCGAGCTGCGCAAGGACGCGGCGGCCGTCTACGACGTGGACGCCGTCGAGGAGGCGTGGGATCGCCTGGCCGCCTTCGAGGCGACGTGGCCGACGCGCGAGCCGGCCGCGGTGGCCACCGTGCGTCGCGACTTCGCGGCGACCCGCACCTTCCTGAGCGTCCCGCGAGCCCACCGTCGGTGGGTGACCACCACCAACCCCATCGAGCGGTACATTCGCGAGGCGCGGCGGCGCACCCGGCCGATGGGCACGTTCCAGAGCATCGAGAGCTGTCGCCGGCTGGTCTACGTCGCGGTCCGCAAGCTCAGCCACGAGCGCCGCAACGCCGTCCCGTACGGCCTCTGGCCCTCCCAGCCGTGGTATGGCACACGGCGATGCCGCGCCCGTCGCCATCCGAGGCCCGACATCATCACACTCCGGAAGGAGCTTCGCCGGCCCCTCAGGAGTTGGTACATCACCCAATCCCAACGGAGGCATCGCCCCAGCCCAATTGCACACTTCTCTTGACGGCATCGGCGATGGCGGGCGTTTGACAGGGGCGGCTGCCCGGAGTACAGTCCGGCACGGACGAGGCCGCTGCCCCTTCGAGACGTGACTCCCTTTGCGATGAGAGGGTCCGACAATGCCCGATGCGTTCATCACCGACGACTTCCTGCTCGAGAGCGAGGCCGCACGGCGACTCTACCACGAGTTCGCCGAGCACCAGCCTATCCTCGACTACCACTGCCACCTCCCGCCCCATCAGGTCGCCGAGGACCATCGCTTCGCACACATGACCGAGATCTGGCTCGCCGGCGACCACTACAAGTGGCGGCTCATGCGCGCGCTCGGCGTGCCGGAGCACTACTGCACCGGCCACGCGGACCCCTGGGAGAAGTTCTACAAGTGGGCCGAGACGGTGCCGCAGATCCTCCGCAACCCGATCTACCACTGGAGCCACATGGAGCTGCGGCGGCCCTTCGGCATCACCGATCGCCTCTTCGGCCCCGAGACCGCCAAGAGCGTCTGGGAGGAGTGCAACGCCAGGCTCGCACAGCCGGAGTTCTCGGCGCGCGGCATCATGAAGCACTTCGGGGTCGTGCTGGTGTGCACGACCGACGATCCGACCGACAGCCTCGAGCACCACGCCGCCGTCGCCGCCGACCCGACCTTCGACGTCCAGATGCTGCCCGCCTTCCGGCCCGACAAGGGCATGGCCGTCGAGAGCCCCGAGGCCTTCAACGCCTGGGTCGCCCGGCTCGCGGAGGCGGCGGACGTCGAGGTCGGCGACTGGCAGTCCTACCTCGACGCGCTGCGGCTGCGCCACGGCTTCTTCCACGAGATGGGCTGCCGCCTGTCCGACCACGGGATCGAGAGCTTCCATGCCGCCGACTACACCGAGGCCGAGGCCGCCCGCGCCTTCGACCGCGTCCGCAGCGGCAAGGAGCTCGGCCCCGAGGCCGTCGGCAAGCTCCAGTCGGCCCTGCTCTACGAGTTCGCCGTGATGGACCACGAGGCGGGCTGGGTGCAGCAGTTCCACATCGGCGTGCGGCGCAACAACTGCACGCGGCTGCTCGGGGGCGTGGGCCGCGACGTCGGCTGCGACTCGATGCTCGACATCGAGGTCGCACGGCCCGCCAACCGCTTCCTCGACCGCCTCGACCGCGAGGGCAAGCTGGCCAGGACGATCGTCTACAGTCTGAACCCCGCGCACAACGAGCTGCTGATGACGGCGATCGGGAACTTCCAGGACGGCACGGCGCGCGGCAAGCTCCAGCTCGGCAGCGGCTGGTGGTTCAACGATCAGATCGACGGGATGCTCGAGCAGCTCGAGTGCCTCTCGGCCATGGGCGTGCTCGGCACCTTCGTCGGCATGCTCACCGACAGCCGCTCGTTCCTCTCCTACCCGCGGCACGACTACTTCCGCCGTCTGCTGTGCAACCTGGTGGGCGGGGAGATCGAGCGGGGCCTGCTGCCGCGCGACTACGCGCTCTGCGGCAAGCTGATCGCCGACGTCAGCTACCGCAACGCCGCCGCCTACTTCGGCTTCGAGAGCCTGCCGCCGGGGAACCCGGCATGAGGTCCGGTCCCGACCCACCAGCGCCAGGCCAGCCCCGCAGGGGGCGACAGAACCCTCCGACAAGCTCACGGCATCGTGGGGCTTCTGCCGCTTCCTGCGGGGGCTTGCCCTTTCCGCCTCGGGATCCACGGGCTGACGCCCGTGGCTACATGCTGTCGCCCGCCATGCGGCGGGCTGGCAACTGCGAGCTTCACTGACCCGACCAGTGGGGGCGCTACGCCGGCGCGTCGCCCCAGTCGGGGACGGCTAGGGGCTCGCCGTCGCGGAGGGCGGACTGGTGGGCGACGACGCCGGGGGTCGGCGGCGACGGCGTCGACGAACTCGTGGACGAGGTAAGCGTGGCTGCCGCCGTGGCCGCCGAGGTAGCCCTCCCCCACCGCGGCGCGGAAGGCCTCGGCGACCGGCTCGGGCAGCGGGTCGCGCATCGCCTCGGCCTCGAGCGGCGTGCGCCTCGTCTTGTCCACCCAGCAGCGGTCGCGATAGGTGCCATCGGTGCCGAAGATGCGGAACGTCTCCTGGCCCGTGTGGCCGATCTCGCGGTGCTCGCAGATGCGCATCGTGGCGCCGTTGCTCATGGCGAAGAGCGCCGTCTCGTTGGCGATGGCGCCGGGCGATGCGTCGTCGTCGGCCGGGCGGCGTGTGGCCCAGGCGCAGACCTTGACGGCGTGGGCGCGCATGGTCGAGATGGGGCCTGAGGTCGAGTGGGTGGGGTAGTGCATGGGCGCGTCGAGCTCGATGCCGCGCGCGCGGTAGCGCTGCTGGGCCTCGAGCCACTCGCGTCCCGCGGCGCTCGCCAGGCGGCTGCGCCGCACGTCGCGCAAGCTGCACGACGGCAGGTCGCGGTCGTGGAAGTACTCGCCCTCGGCGTAGACGAAGCGCCCGAAGGCGCCCTCGGCGGCGCGGCGCCGGCAGTACATGGCCTCGGGCCGGTAGACGGTCGTCTCGCCGAGCATGTAGCGGCGGCCCGTGCGGCGGCACGTCTCGACCAGGCGGTCGCACCACTCGAGGATCTCGTTGCCGTCGGGCAGCGAGACGACGGGCACGGCGCTGTAGACGTGCTTGCCCGCCTCGAGTGCCTGGACGGCCTGCGGCGCGTGGAGCCACGGCTGGGTGATGATGGCCAGCGCATCGAGGTCGGCGCGGCAGATCGCGTCGAGCGACTCGCAGGCGTCGGCGTCGCGGAACTTGTCCTGGAACGACGGCTTGCTCGCGAAGCGCTCGATCCGCTCGGCCTCGCGATCGCACAGCGCGATGCGATCGACCAGCGGATGGCTCCGGAACAGCTCGGCGAAGGCCGAGCCGAAGGACCCCAGCCCCACCAGCCCCAGGCTGATTCCCATGGCGGCGCTCCTTGCAGGTGTCTCGAGGCGCCGCCGATTGTGCCCGAAGCGTGCCGCGTCTGCAAGCGGCTGCCCTTCCTGGGTTGGGCGTTGACGGTTGAGCGTTTCCCATGGTATCAGTAGGGTTGTCGCGCCTGCGCAGCCGCCACCGACCCGAGGCCACCGATGAGCACCCACAGGCCACGCCGCACGCTCCGCCGCTGGCAGAAGGCCCTGCTCGGCCTGGCCGTCACGGTCGCCTTCTTCCTGGCACTCGAGGGCGTGCTCGCCCTGTGCGGCGTCCGCCCCATGCTCTACGACGAGGATCCCTGCGTCGGCTTCGCGGGCAACGTGCCGCTCTTCGTCGAGCACACGATGCCCGACGGCCGCGCGGTGTGGCGGACGGCGAGCAACAAGCGGCGGCTCTTCAACCTCCAGGAGTTCGCGCGAGCGAAGCCGCCGGGCACAATGCGCGTCTTCTGCATGGGCGGCTCGACGACCTACGGCAGCCCCTTCGACGACGGCACGTCGTTCTGCGGCTGGCTGCGCGCGCTGCTGCCCGTCGCCGACCCGTCGCGGCGGTGGGAGGTCGTCAACTGCGGCGGGCTCAGCTACGCCAGCTACCGCGTCACGCGCCTGATGGAGGAGTGCTCGCGCCACGAGCCCGACCTGTTCATCGTCTACTGCGGCCACAACGAGTTCCTCGAGCGCCGCACCTACGGCGACCTGCTCGAGACGCCCGGCGCCCTGCTGCGCGCGGCGACCGTCATCACCCGCACGCGCACGGGCACCGTCCTCAAGCGCGGCCTCGACGGGGTCCGCACGCGGCGCGCCGAGCGCCGCACCGTCCTGCCCGCCGAGGTCGAGGCCGAGCTCGACCACACCGTCGGCCCCGAGGGCTACCACCGCGACGACGCGTGGGCGCGCAGGGTCGTCGAACACTTCCGACTCAACCTCGGCCGCATGGCCGAGATCGCCCGCGCCGCAGGCGCCCGCATCCTGTTCGTCACGCCGGCGTCGAACCTGAAGGACTGCTCGCCCTTCAAGGGCGAGCCCGGCAGCCCCCGCGACGCCGACGGCCACTATCGCCGAGGTCAGGCGCTCCTCGCGGCCGGGCGCTTCGCCGAGGCGCGACGGGCCTTCGAGCAAGCGCTCGACGACGACGTCTGCCCGCTGCGGGCCACGACGGCGATGCCGCGCCTCGTCGCCGAGGTGGCCGCCGAGCGCGCCGCGCCGCTCGTGGACTTCGCTCGCATGCTCGACGACCGCGCCAACCACGGCATCCCCGGCCGCGAGCACTTCCTCGACCACGTCCACCCCACGGTCGCCACGCACCGCCTGCTCGCGCTCGCGATCGTCGACACGCTGGCCGAGCACGGCCTGCTCGAGCTCTCGCAGGGCTTCGGCGACGCGGCCGTCGCGCGGGTCAGCGGGAAGATCGAGGCGCGCATCGACCGCGAGGCCCAGGGCGTCGCGCTGCGGAACCTGTCGAAGGTGATGGGCTGGGCCGGCAAGTTCGAGGACTCGCGCCGCCTCGCCCTCCAGGCCCTCGAGCGGCTCGGCGACGACGCCGAGTCCTGCTTCCACGTCGGCGTCTCGGCCCACCTGCTCGGCGACGCCGACCAGGCCCTCACCTACCTCCAGCGAGCCATCGCCATCGCCCCCGGCTACGGCCACGCCCACTTCTGGCTCGCCGAGGCCCTCGCCGCCCGCGGCGACCGCGACGAGGCCATCGCCCACTACCGCCGCGCCGCGGCGCTCCTGCCTGGCGACGCCAAGGTGAGCAAGCGGCTCGCCGACGCGCGCGACGCCACGCCCTAGCGGCCCGCTCCACGCCCCGCCGCCTTTGCCGCTTGCCGGCGATGGCGGGATCGGGTATTCTGAGGGTTCTGCCGCGTTCACAACGACCTACGAGGCTCTTGTGCGGGCCGCGCCCCGCGGAAAGGACTTGCGTGCCATGGGAAACCCGGAACCGCGTGGCCTGGACGATATCCAGGTGGACACGACGAACCTGTGGCGCGAGGAGACGTTCACCGACCTCCAGGTCGCCACGGTCCGGCGGCTGACGCCGGTGAAGCCCGACGGGAGCGTGGACAGCGAGCGGAAGCCGCTGTTCATGGGCCAGACGACGATCGTGACCGAGGCTGGCCCGATCCCGATCCAGTGCCGGCTCGAGGGCGACACGCTGACCGAGGCGCTCGCGAGCTTCCCCGAGGCCATCAAGCGTGCCGTCGTGCAGATGGTCCAGGAGGTGCGCGAGATGCAGCGTCAGCAGGCCTCGCGCATCGTCGTGCCGCGCGGCGTGCCGCCGGGAGCCCTCAAGGGCGGCCCCCAGGGCGGCCCCCAGGGCTCGGGCGGCATCCAGCTTCCCTGAGGCGCCCCTCCCTTGCGCATCTGGATCGATGCTGACGGCTGCCCCGGCGAGGTCAAGGCCATCGTCTTCCGCGCCTCGGACCGCCTCGGTCTGCCCGTGACCCTCGTCGCGAACGCGGTGCTGCCGACCGGCGGCTGGCCGCTGGTCGAGGCCGTGTCGGTCTCCGGCGACTTCAACGCCGCCGACGACCACATCGCCGAGAGCGTGGCGCCGGGCGACCTGGTCATCACCGCCGACATCCCGCTTGCGGCGCGCATCGTCGAGGCCGGCGCCGTCGCGCTCGACCCGCGCGGCGAGCTCTACACCGACGCCAACGTCGGCGAGCGGCTCTCGATGCGCAACTTCATGAAAGGGATGCGCGCCGCAGGCTACATCCAGGGCGGCCCCGGCTCCTACGACGTCATGGACAAGCGGCGCTTCGCCAACGCGCTCGACCGGTTCCTCACCCGCAGACTGAAGGGCTAGCCCGCCCGCAGCGACTTGGCGGCGTACGGGGGCCAGGCTTCGCCCTGAAGGGCGAGACTCCCAACAGCCTCTCGCGCGTTTGGAGTCCACGCCTTCAGGCGTGAGTGGGGCTATCCCCGGCCGGCCCCCCCACCCCCGCAACGCGTCGCGTCGGCTCGCCGCCCGCCGCCTAGCTGTCCGCCCGCCGAGCCTGCTCGATGACCGCCGCCTCGAGCGGCGCGTCCTGGAAGCCCTTCACCGTGCCCGTCTTCGCCGCCGCGATCGCGTCCACCACCTCCATCCCCTCGACGACCTTGCCGAAGACGGCGTAGCCGAAATCGCGCTCGCCGTGATCGAGGAACCCGTTGTCGGCGAGGTTGATGAAGAACTGCGACGTGGCACTGTGGACGTCGCTCGTGCGGGCCATCGACAGGGTGCCCCGCTCGTTCTTCACCCCGTTGTCGGCCTCGTTGGCGATCGCGTCGCGGGTCGGCTTCCGACGCATGTCCTCGCTGAACCCGCCGCCCTGGACCATGAACCCTGCGATCACGCGATGGAACACCGTCCCGTCGTAGAAGCCGTCGTCCACGTACTGGAGGAAGTTCGCCACCGTGCCCGGCGCCTGCTCCTCGAACAGCTCGATCGTGATCTCGCCCAGCGTCGTGGTCAGGACAACCATGCGTGGGTCTCCTTCAGGGGTGTCGGACGGCGGCGATGGATCGGTCGTGAAGCCGTGAGAGCAGCAGCAACGCCATCACAGCGCCGGTCAAGGCCAGAAACATGTCCCAGTGCGGGTCCCACACGTCGCCCTGGAGCCCCAGCCACTCCTGCCCGCTCTCGCGGTAGAAGAGCATCACCACCCACCACTCGAGGAGCTCCCAGAACGCGCTGATCGCCAGGCACACGGCCGCGCACAGGAACGCGAGCATCTTCCCTGGCCGCAGCGGGGTGGTCCGCAGCAGGATCTCGCGGGCGACGATCGCCGGCACGAAGCCCTGCATGAAGTGCCCCACGCGGTCGTAGTGGTTCCGCGACAGCCCCGCCGCGTCGCGCAGCCAGTTGAACAGCGGCATCTCGGCATACGTGTACTTCGCCGCGATCGCCAGGACCGCGAAGTGCACGCCCACCAGCACGTAGACCAGCACCGAGAAGCGGAACCAGCGAACCGTCGCCGCCAGCGCCGCCACCCCGATGACGCCCGGCGCGATCTCGAACAGCCACACGTCGTAGCTGTAGGGCCGAATCGCCGACCACGCCAGCACCGCGGCGCACACCACCACCAGGATTGCGACCGGACGCGCACGCCCCACGGACCTCTCCCACACGCCTGACGCTTACCCAGATCTCCCGGCATAGTCCCGGGTCGCTCGCTCCGCGAGAAGCGAAAGCGGTGTCAGGCCACCGCACTCCATAGAGGACCCCGACCCCAGACCCACTGCCGTAGCGCGGCCTTTGGACTGCGGCGGCTCGACGCCGCTTTGGCTGCCAGCGGAGCGGTCACAAGCCGCTTGACCCCGCTCCCGGTGACGGTCTCAGGAGTTGTGGGCAAAGGTGAGCCCACACGCCGAGGAAGCTGCCCCACGATTCTACACGGTCCGCCGACACAATGCGATGTCGGATTCCCGCCGCCCGCGCGCTAGAATCGCACCAGGCCGACGGGGCAAACTCACCCAGGCACGGTGACGGCGGAGCACGCGAATGAGCGGCGAGACACTGCGAAGCGTGGCGCGGCGGTGCTGGATCGGCCCCGTCGCGCTGGTGCTGGTCGCGGTCCTGCCAGGGGGCGCCAGCCGCGCCGAGATCCTGCCCACCAAGGGCACCTTCCGCGGCATCTATCACGTCAACCGCGCGGGCGTCGGTCGGATGGACTTCTTCAGCTTCCACGCCAAGCTCAAGCCGCGGATGGCGCAGTGCGACGGCAAGTGCATCTCGGTGCAGATCCTCAAGGGCCGCCAGCCCATCAACCCCGGTCCGGTCGTCGTCGACGAGATCGGCGAGGTCGAGATGCTGCCGTCGCCGGCCCTCCGAGCCGAGATCGAGACGATCGTGCCGGGGGCCAGTGGCCCCGAGACGCTCGACGTCCTCTGTGCCTTCCGCAACACGAGCAAGACGACGGTGCGGCTGCGCGGCTACGACGTCGGGCTCAGCGTCCTCAGCGGGCCGCCGGAGCCGGTGCCCGACCAGCCGGACTTCTTCCTGAAGGCCGGCTACACCACGAGCCAGTACTGCTTCCGCGGCCTCCCAGCGCAGCCGTCGAGCGGCCTCGAGGCCCCGGGGCCAGGCGACAGCGCCCGCTACCAGAGCGACTCGACCCATATCGAGCCCGGCCAGTCGGTGCCCTTCGTCTGGCACAGCCTGAAGCTCAGGCCCGGCAAGCACGAGCTGGCCGTGTCGGCCTCGTACTACTTGCGAGGCCCCAAGATACACGTGCCTGTGAAAGCCTGGACGCCGCTTGACGTCCCGATGGCGAAGACGACGGCGCGCCCTCGCAGCCGCCTCGCCGCGCACGCGACGATCACCCGCCGGGACGAGTGGCTGAGCGTCGCCGCCCGGGTCGCCCACCTC
>CBFDBL010000012.1:0-27599 GCA_965603035.1 uncultured bacterium | reverse complement strand
AGGCCTCCGGCTTCTTCCGCCAACCCGGAACCCGAAACCTGAAACCCGAAACCTGAAACCCGAAACCCGGAACCCGCCACCCGCCTCGCCCCTTGCCCCAGGAGAATGACACATGCCCATTCGTCTGCTCGACGCCCACTGCCACTGCGGACGCCAGGACCTCGACCCGCCGCAGGACTATGACACCATCGCCGCGCTCCACCGCGCGGCCGGCGTGGACGCCACCTGGATGTTCCCACCCGTCTACGAGGTCTACGACCGCTACGACGCCGACTTCGACGATGCCCCGGAATGGCAGGCACGCCGCAAGAGGGCAGGGGACTACCTGCTCGGCCTCGCCGCGCAGGACCTCGCGCCGAGGGTCTTCCCCTTCTTCTTCGTCTGGAACGACTTCGCGCTCGACGCGCTGGAGGCGGCCCCATACCGCGGCATCAAGTGGCACCGCCACCCCGACGAGCCCGTCTACCACTACGGCGACCCGCGCTGCCGCGCCCTGCTCGACCGCATCGTCGAGCGGCGGCTGCCCGTCACCCTCGAGGAGTCCCTCGACAACACCCTGCGCTTCCTCGACGAGCTGGCGCCCGAGGCGGTCGTCGTGATCCCGCACTGCGGCCACCTCAACGGCGGCTTCAGCGAGCTGCGCGCACGCGGCATCTGGAAGCGGCCCCACGTCTACGCCGACTCCAGCGCCTGGCCCTCGCACGCCCCCGACGTGCTCCGCGCCTTCCTCGACGCCTACGGCCCCCACAAGCTCCTCTACGGCTCCGACTACCCCTTCGACACGCCCGCCCACTGCCTCCAGGCCATCCGCGACCTCGCCCTCCCGCCCGCCGACGAGGCCCTCGTCCTCGCAGGCAACGCGCTCCGGCTCATCGGCGAGACCGCCGTGTGACGGCTCTGCGGACGCCGCTGGCCCAGTCCATCAGGGCGTGCGATGCGTCGGCGGACGGCAACCGGCCTTCGCCCTGAAGGGCGAGAGGCCGAACCGCCTCTCGCGCGTTTGGAGTCCACGCCTTCAGACGTGAGCCGGGCTCAGCCATTGCGCGCCTCCACCACCCCTTCCTGGGTGCCACGCTCAAACCTGTTTGGGCGTGTCCTCCAACCGAGGGCAAGGGGTTCCCCGCACGCCCAAACGACTTCGAGCGTGGCACCCGGCACCGCTGGCCTGGCGTGACGGCCGCACCGGCCCACCGACTTACGGAGGGTGGTTGTCGGTCAGGGCGCGAGGGCTCTGTCGCCCCTGGGGGCTGGGTGAGGGACATCGTGGCGGGCGGGCAGCTCTACTTCTTCTTGGCCGGCCTCTTCCTCGGCGGGCGCTTGACTGGGCGGGTGTCCTCGGGCACCTTGTAGAGTGCTCGGAGTCGTGCGAGCTCGGCCTTGAGCTTGGCGACGGTCGCTGCGTAGGCCGGGTCGGCGTAGACGCTCTTGAGCTCGTGGGGGTCCTTCTGGAGGTCGAAGCACTCCCACTCGTCGAGGTTGTAGTAGTAGATGAGCTTGTAGCGGTCGGTGCGGACGCCGTAGTGGCGGCGGACGCTGTGGGCGCCAGGGAACTCGTAGTAGTGGTAGTAGAGGCTCTTGCGCCAGGCCGCGGGCTTCTGGCCGCGCAGCAGCGGCACGAGGCTCATGCCCTGCATGTCGGCGGGCGGGGTCAGGCCGGCCATGCCCAGCATGGTCGGCGCGTAGTCGAGGTTCTGGCTCAGCGCGTCGCACGTGGAGCCTGGCTGGACGACGCCGGGCCAGCGGACGAGGAAGGCGTTGATGAAGCTCTCGCGGTACATCCAGCGCTTGTCGAACCAGCCGTGGTCGCCGAGGTAGAAGCCCTGGTCGGAGGTGTAGATGACGACGGTGTCCTTGGCGAGCCCCGCGTCGTCGAGGTACTTGAGGATGCGGCCCACGTTGTCGTCGACCGAGGCGATGCAGCGCAGGTAGTCCTTCATGTAGCGCTGGTACTTCCAGCGAACGAGGTCCTTGCCCTGGAGGTTGGCCTTGCGGAAGGCCTCGTTCTTGGGGCCGTAGGCGGCGTCCCAGGCCTTGCGCTGGTCGGGGGTGAAGCCGCGTGGCGGCGTGAGCTTCAGGTCGTTGGGCGACAGGTGGCGGACGATGGTCATGGCCTGCTGCTTGGCGGCGCTCGCGCGGCCCGCGTAGTCGTCCCAGAGGGTCTCGGGCTCGGGCAGGGTCACGTCGTCGTACATCGCGAGGTGCTTGGGCCCTGGCTGCCAGTTGCGGTGGGGCGCCTTGTGCTGGCACATGAGGAGGAAGGGCTTGTTGGGGTCGCGCTGGGACTTCAGCCAGTCGAGCGCGAGGTCGGTGATGATGTCGGTGGTGTAGCCGGTGTGCTTGACCATCTGGCCGTTGCGCTTCATGGGCGGGTTGTAGTAGGGGCCCTGGCCGAGCAGCACCTCGTAGTAGTCGAAGCCAGTGGGGTCGCTCTTGAGGTGCCACTTGCCGATCATGGCGGTCTGGTAGCCGGCCTTCTGGAGCAGCTTGGGGAAGGTCTGCTGCGAGCCGTCGAAGCGCTGGCCGTTGGTGAGCTGGCCGTTGAGGTGGCTGTGCTTGCCGGTGAGCACCACGGCGCGGCAGGGCGCGCAGATCGAGTTGGTCACGAAGCAGCGGGTGAACTTCATGCCCTCGTGGGCGATGCGGTCCATGTGCGGGGTCTTGTTGACCTTGCTGCCGTACGCGCTGATGGCGTGGCGCGCGTGGTCGTCGGTCATGATGTAGATGATATTCGGCCGCTTCGGCGCGCCCCGCGCCAGGCGCCCCAGCCCGCCGACCGCCGTCGCCGCGGTCGCACCTGCCATCATCCCCAGGAATTGCCGCCGACCCATCCGCCCGTCGGACATGGTGATTCTCCTTCCATCCATTCTCCCCTCGTGCGCACGGTGGAGGGTACATCGCGAGCCCGCTCCCTGTCAAGCGGCCCTCGCGCCCCGCTCGGCGTCGTGGGAGGGTGGGACATTGCTCCTGCGAGACTCAGGGATGCCGCCGCGGCGCGCCCCCGTCGAGGCGGATGGGGTTGTGGCTCGAGATGAGGCTGCGGTTCGCGTAGCGGCTGCGATGAGCGCGGCTGCGAATGGTCCCCGTCTCATGCCCGTTCCCTCATTCCGCTCCCAGGCAGGCGACGCTGCCGTCCATCAATGCGACGTAGAGCCGCCCGCGCGCGACGGCGAGCCCGTCGAGCACGGGCGGAGCGGGCAGATCGTGCTCGGCTCTCTGGGTCCCGTCGGCCGCGGCGAGCACCAGGAGCTTCCCGCCGCGCCTGCCCTCGTAGGCGGCCCAGGCATCCTGGGGGTCGATGACGTCGGGGTGCCCCGCGGCGAAGAGCGTGTCGGCCGCGAGGGCCATGGCCGTGACCCGCACGGGGACGGAGATGTGCCACCTGTCGCGCACGCGGCGCCTCGGTGTCCTGGCCGCCTTCGCCGTCGGCTTCCGTGCCGGCGCCGGCGTCAGGTCGGCCGCGAAGAGCTGGTAGCCCTTGGCGCCGGGCTTGAACAGGCTGCCGTTGGCGCTCATCGAGGGACGCGCCCGGACGCCGTAGACCGATGCAGCGTCGGAGACCATATACTCGGCATAGGGGACGTCGCCGAGGAACCAGCGTGTGCGGCTGTGCCAGCTCGCGTCGAGGAGCCCCGCGGTGGACCGCAGCGGGCGGCCCTTGCCTTGCTCGGGCGCGGCGCCGAAGAGCCTGCGCTGCCGCATGTGGATGCCGTCGCCGACGGCGACGAGCAGGTCGCTGAGGAGGCCGGTGTCAACGCTCTGTCTCCGCCCCGTGCCCACGGGCATGGCGTGGTCGGAGCGTGCGCGGTGCTGCGAGATGATCTCGCCGGCGTCGAGTCGCAGGGCGCAGGCGACGATGCCGCCGTCGAGGAACGACGAGCGCCCGGCCGTGCAGTACACGGTGTTGCCCCGTACGAGCACGCTGCCGTGGACGGGCCAGGCCGACTCGATGCCGCCGAAGGCGCCGACCCGCCGCTCGCGCGGCGCCGCGCGGAAGCGCCAGGCCAGCCGACCGTCCGAGGCGCGGAGGCAGTAGACCCAGCCGTCGGCGCAGCCGAGGACCACGCGCCCCTTGCAGATCGTCGGCGGCGTGTCGGCCCTGCCGCCGGCCGTGAAGCGCCAGAGCAGCGTGCCGTCCGTCGCGCTCAGCGCCAGGAGCTCGCGGGTCGCCTGCGACGCGACGAAGAGCCTGCCATCGGCCACGACGCAGCTCGTGGGCCGCCCCCCGGCCTCGACTCGCCACAGGGTCTTCAGCGGCGTGGGGACGGCGCACGGGGTCGAGCCGCTGCGCTCGGGGTCATGGCGGTAGGTCGGCCAATCGCGCGGTTCCGGGTTTCGGGTTCCGGGTTTCAGGTTCGCATTGTAGGCCGGCCCCCGCTCCAGACGGGCATCCTGGAACCCGGAACCTGGAACCTGGAACCGCCTTGCCGGGGCGAGGGCGAGGAAGCCGTTGAGCTTCGAGGTGATGTAGCAGTCGCAGGGGTGGGGCGTGGCGTAGACCATGCCGTTGCAGGGGATGGCGCCCAGCCGACAGGTGCCCCGGACCCAGTGCTGGAAGCCCACCTGGCCCGAGGCCCAGTCGATGAACTCCAGGCCCCTGTAGCTGGTCATCAGGAACCGCGAGGTGGCCTTGTTGCGGTAGCAGCGATGGTGGTGGCCGTTGTCGAATGCCGCGAGGGTCGAGACCTTGCGCCGCACCGCGCCCGTGGCGGGGTCGAGCCCGAAGATGAACGCGCTGTCGCTGCGCGCCCGGGCGTCCTGGGGCCCCAGGTCGCCGGCCGCGCCGGGTCGGCCCTGTCGGGCGGAGCGCTTCGTGCTCTCGTAGCCGTGTGCCCACACGAGCCCGTCGATGAGGAACACGTCGGCCGGGTGTCCCCAGCCCCACGAGGCGCACGGGCGGCTCCACAGCTCTCTGCCTGTGTCGGCCGCGAAGGCATGCAGCCGGCCCTGGATCTCGCGCCAGTCGATCTTGCGGTCGGGGCTGAGCTGGGCGAACAGCACGACGCCGTCGCCGGCCACGAGCGAGCACATGTCGGTGATCCGAATATTGTAGCGCATCGGGTGCTCGGGCACCTGGGGCCTGGGCACGCGCCACGTCTCGCGCCCGTCGGCGATGCGCAGGCTGACGATCCGGTCGCGGTCCACGAAGAAGACCTGGCCACCGGCCGCGGCCATGCTCAGGTGGCTCACCCGCTCCATCGGGCCGGTCTTCGAGCGCAGGCCCACGTAGTCGCCGGTCTTCCAGAGCATCTTGCCCGAGGCGGCGTCGAGCGCGGCCACCCACTTGCGCACTGGCGGGGGCGAGGGAGCCTTCGCGCCGCCAGGCTTCTGGGCCTTCTTGTTGACGGCGAGCAGCAGCGTGCCGTCGAGGCAGAGGATCTCGTCGGTGAACTCGGTGCCGTCGAAGGTCCTCAGAGCCCTGCCTGTGGCGGCGTCGAGCTCGGAGAGAGGCGCGTTGAAGCCGAGGGTGGCGTAGACCCTGTCGCCGACGGCGACGAGGCGTCGGGGCATGTGCGTGGGGACGGTGAAGCGGCAAGTGAACCCGGTGGCCCAGCTCCGCCATCCCCAGTCGGCGATGGGCCGTCGCCAGAGCTCGAAGCCGTTGAAGGCGTCGCGTGCCACCAGCGCCCAGTTGTCGGGCGCGCTGCCGTCCATGCTGACCGGCGCCTCGTCCACGATGGTGAAGAGCCGTCCCTTCGCCGAGACGATGGCGCTGACGCTGGGCACGGTGTTGTGATGGCGCGACCACAGCGGCGCGGCGATCCACTGAAACCTCCTCGGCGGCCCGGCCACCGTGTCCCGAGCCACGGCGTTGCCGTCGGGGCCGTGCAGCCAGTGGGTCCACTCGTCGATCGCGTCGGGCCACGGCTTGACCGTCTTGGCCCAGCGCCCGCCGCGCTTGACGTAGGCCACGCCGTGCGGGACGAGCACCCGCAGCACCTCGTCCATCCCGACCCCGCCCAGGTCGTCCGAGACCAGCAGGTTGACCATCTGCTCGGCATAGGGGAGCCTGTCGCCGGCGAGGCGATCGACCCAGACGCGGGCTGCCAGCCCCTTCTGGCGGACGTGCTCCCGGGCCTTGGCGACGTTGGCGGGGTCGGGGTCGAGGCCGTGGACGAGGCAGCCGGGCGCCGACTTCGCAGGCTCGCGGTTCGCAGCTTCCCAGAAAGCCGCCGTCAGGGTTCCGTCGCCACAGCCCAGATGCACCACCAGGCCGCCCGTGACGCCCGAGGCGTCGAGGATCTGCTTCGCCGAGGCGGCGGCGAGCGACGGCGGCGCCAGGCACGCGGCGGCCAGCACCAGCCGCAGCGGCCACCGATACAGTGAGGTGTGCATCCGATGTCTCCAGGTTGCGTTCGCGGCTACTTCCCGAGGCAGACGACGCTGCCGTCCATGAGCGCGATGTAGAGGCGTGCGTTGGCCGCGGCCATGCCGTCGAAGACGGGCGGGGAGGGGAGCCGGCTCTCGGCCAGGGTGCGTCCGTCGGCCGCGGCGACGGCCCGGAGCACGGCGCCGGCCTTCCCGAGGTAGCCGGCCTCCTGCTTCACGATGAGCTTCTCGCGGGCCGGATCGGGCTTGCCCCTTCCGCTCTCCTCGAGCACGTCGGCCGGGCCTGCGATGAACAGCGTGCGGTCGGCGAGTGTCATGGCGCGGACGAGGATCGGGACGGTGGTGGTCCAGGCGTAGTTGGCCTTGTTGGTCACTGGGGAGGGCTGTGCGGTGCGCCGCTTCTTCTTGCCCTTGGCGGCGGGCTTCGCGGCGGGTGGGGCCTTGCGCGGAGCTGCCTTCCATTCCTTGCGCGCGGCGAAGAGCCGGTACTCGAGCGGCGTCGTCCAGCGGTAGTACTGCGGCTGGCGGCCGAAGACGTAGACCTGGTCGTCGCCGACGCAGAGGATCCTGCCCGCGGGCGCGTGCTTGCCGGCGATGTAGTAGCCGGACCAGCCGCTGCCCCACGTCCGCGCGTAGAGCCAGTAGGTCCTGTGGAACCACGAGTCGTCGAGGAAGCCCGTCGGGCAGAACAGGTGGGTGCTCTCCCCGCCCTGGCGCGTCCCTTCCTGCGGCCCGTTGACCTGGGGGCCCATGGCCAGCCGCTTGCCGTCGAGGTCAAAGGACTGGGAGCGCATGTAGAGCCGCTTCCCGTCGCAGCTCAGGACGTCGGGGCGCGCGACGGGCATGTTCAGCCACTTCACCAGCTCTTGCATGTTCTTGCCCGTCTTCGGGTTCCGCTCGTCGATCGGCGTCTCGGACACGACTTTGCCCGTCGCGACGTCGAGGCGGACGAGGCGCAGGCCGCCGTCCACGAACGCCGAGCGGCCCGCGACGAAGTGGGCGACCCCGCCCCGGACCAGGACGCTGCCGTGCACGGGCCACAGCGACTCGATCTGCTCGTAGGACAGGAGCCGGCGGTCCGTCGGCGCGGCCCGGAACCGCCAGACCAGCGCGCCGTCGCTCGCACGCAGGCAGTAGACCCAACCGTCCGCGGACCCGAACACGACGCGGCCCTGGGAGTACGTGGGCGGTGAGTCCACGCGGCCACCGGCCGTGAAGTGCCAGAGCTTCGCGCCCGAGCCGGCGTCGAGCGCGTGCACGGTGTGCTCGTCCACCGCGGCGACGAACACCTTGCCGTCCGCGACGGTCACGCTGCTGAGCTTCCCGCCCAGCTCCGTCTTCCAGGCGCGGCTCAGCTTCGCCGGCACGGCCGTGCGGGCGGCGCCGCTTCGCGCGTTGCTGCCGCGGTAGGTCGGCCAGTCCGAGGGAGTGGCGAGGTTCGAGGTTCGAGGTTCGAGGGCTCCGAAGGCGGGGCCTTTCTCCAGTCGCGGCGCGGCGGGCCTGTCCGCCGCAGCCTTGGCGGAGGCGGGGGCGAAGGCGTTGAAGCTGTGGAGGTAGGTCTCGGCGTAGCAGATGCAGGGGCAGGACGGGGTGTAGAGCAGGCCGTTGGCGGGCATGATGCCGTAGAGGCACGCCCCGCGGACCCAGTGGTTGAGGTCCCAGTGCTTGTTGCGGAAGTCGATGAACTCGACCCCCGTGCGGGAGGTCATGATGTAGTTGGTGGTGGCCTTGCCCGCGTGGCAGCGATGATGGAACCAGTAGTTGGTCTCGTCGGCCGGGAACTTGTGCTTCTGCTCGCCCGTCCTCAGGTCGAAGCCGACGACGGTGCCGTCGGACCTGCCGTTCGAGCTGTTGTCACACCACACGGTGCCGTCGATGACGAAGACGTTCTCGGGCGAGCTGTAGCCTGAGGGGGGATGCTCGGCCTTCCAGAGGGTCTTCCCCGTCGCGGCGGCGAGTGCGGTCAGGGTGTCGTTCTTGGTCGCGCCGCCGGTGGACTTGATCATGCCGGAGTACTCGCCGCTGGCGAAGAGCACGACGCCGTCGCTGACGACGAGCTTCTGGGCGAAGAAGGACCGCTGCTTCTCAGGCGCGGGGAGCGGCTCGGAGGCCCAGAGCCGGTCGCCCGTCTTGCGGTCGAGCGCGCTGAGGCGCTTGGAGGCGAAGTTGTAGTAGTAGAGGCGCGCGCCGTCCACGGCCACGGCCATGGCCGCGACGACGTCGGAGGCCCGCCACAACTCCTTGCCGGTGTCGGCCTCGAGTGCGAGGATCGTGCGCTTCTCGGCCGGGCGCTCGCCGCGGCCGCCGTCGCCGATCGAGCCAGGGCCGACGAGCAGGAACAGGACGCCGTCGGAGAGCAAGATCTCCTCGGTCCCCTTCGTGCCCTGGTAGCTGCGGACGGTCTTGCCCGTCTCGGCGTCGAGGCAGGCGAGCGGCGCGTGCAGGCCGAGGGTGGCGTAGACGCGGCCCTTGGCCGCCACCAGGCGGCGCGGGGCGTCGGCGGGGCCGTCCTTGAGGCCCTTGAAGCGGGTGTACCAGTCGCCGATCGCCCTCTTCCACAGCAGCTTGCCGTTGAAGGCGTCGCGGGCGATGAGCGCCCAGCGCGACGGCATGAAGATCGAGGCCGCGAGACCCTCGTCGAGGATGTAGAAGATGCGGCCGCCGCTGGTGACCAGCGCGCTGACGCTCGACATCTTGTCGTGGTGCCGCGTCCACTTCGGCGCGCTCTGCCACTGGAGGCGCCGCGGCGGGCCGACCACCGTGTCCTCGGCCACCGCGTTGTTGTCCGCGTCGTGGAGGTAGTGGGTCCATTCGTCGATGGCCTGCGGCCACGGCTTCACGGCCTTCTTCCCGCCCACGAGCGCCACCCCGCCCGGCGCGAGCACCCGCAGGACCTCGCCTTGCGTCACTTGGCCGAGGCCGTCGGCGGCGAGCAGATTGACCATGTTGTCCACGTAGGGCAGGTGGGCGCCGTCGAAGGTGTCCGCCGCCACCTTGCCGCCGAGGCCGAGCGACAGGATGTGCGCCCGCGCTTTGCGGACATTCGCCGCGTCGGTGTCGAGGCCGTGGACGACGCAGGCATCGCCCTGGCGCAGCGCGGCCGTCAGCGTGCCGTCGCCGCAGCCCAGGTGCACGATCACGCCGCCCTTGACCCCGGCGGCGTCCAGGATGGCGCGAGCCTTGCCCAGCGATGCATCGGCGGCGAAGGCTCTTGGGCACAGGAGAATGAGGGCGCACGCGGCCAGCAGCCATCGACGCATGTCAGGTCTCCGTTCACAACGGGGCTCCCGGATTCTGCCGGCTGCCGCGCCGCTCGCAGGCCCCGGCAGCCTCGCATCGTATCAGCTTGGGGCGACCTGCTCAACAGCGTCCCTCCGCGAGATCACGAGCCTGATCTGTTGTCGTACCCGCTTGCGGGCCCCGCGGAAGCGGAATGGACGCCGAGACGCGATCCCGGTACACTGGTGGGGGTCGCGCTCAGGCGACGCGAACGACACGCTCATCGTTGGACGCCGCCGCTATGCGAGATCGGCTCGCCGCCGTATGTCTGGCCGCTGCCTCTCTCTCCTGCGCCCCGGCCTCGGCGGGCCTTCGCTCCACCCCGTCCGAGCTCGGCGAGATCGACTTCCTCAAGGCCGCCACCGACTTCGCCGACTGCATGGTGACGTATGGCCGCGACCGCTACGGCGAGGTCCACAGCCCGCTCTTCGCCGTGCTGCTCACCCGCGAGGCGGAGCCGCGGATCGGCCCCTACCCGCTCTTCGCCGACCCCGACCGCGTGGGGGACTACCCTGTCTTCAACCGCTTCGACTTCAATCGATGCCTCAACTACCCGGCCGGCCTCGGCGGCGAAGGCCCCCACAAGGTCACCGTCTGCGGCTGCGACCCGTACGAGGACCGCGACCTCTACACGATGCTCATCGACCTCAGCCGCATCACCGGCGCGCCGCGCTACAAGGCCGAGGCCGAGAAGGCCCTCACCTGGTGGTTCACCCACACCCTCGGCCCCGCCGACCTCTATCCCTGGGGCGAGCACCTCGGCTGGGACTTCGAGCACGAGCGCCCCACCTACTTCGCCGGCCCCTCGAAGCTCCTCTACGGCGCCTGCTACCACGAGATCAAGGACACGGTGCCCTTCCTCGACGTCCTCGCCAGGATCCCTGGCGAGCCGCCGCCGCTCGAGCGCTACGCCCTCGGCGTATGGAACGCACACTACTGGGACCAGGAGCGGTGCATCTACTGCCGCCACGGCGACTACACGGGCCAGGACAAGCGCACGGGCAGCCTCGCGGGCTTCCCCGCCCACCAGGGCGCCCACCTGCGGCTCTGGGTCCGGGCCTACCTGACGACGAAGAGCGCCGCCGTGAAGCAGCAGATGGCGCGGATCCTGACAAGGGTGCTCGACGTGCAGATCGCGCGGGCGAGGAAGTATGGCTTCGTCCCCTTCACCTTCGACGCCGACTACGAAGGCAAGGAGGCGCGGAAGACGGGCCAGTCGGATCGCCTGGGATATCACGCCGCAGAGCTGTCGGTCCCGATGTGCGTCGGCGATACCGACCTCGCCCGCAAGCTCCGCGAGCTGGCGAGGCTGCTCCTGGGCGACGGGAAGCTCGAGCAAGCCCTCAACAACGTCGAGCGGTACGCCGCCACGGGCGACAGCGGCTACCTCCGGGGCGCCTACGACCCCGACCAGAAGCCCGACGCCAAGGTGCAGGACCTCTCGAAGGCGGACTCGCCCGGGCCGCACGCCCGCGAGATCATCCGCCTGCTCCAGTGGCACAGGCACGCCCGCGACGCCGCATACCTGAAGGCGGCCGAGCAGCAGGCCCGCCTCGCCTACGCCCGCTTCATGGACGACACGTGCCCTCTGCCCAAGGCGTACGAGACGCCGCGCAAGACCGGCGAGGGCAAGCCGTTCCCCGGCTTCTACTTCCGCGGCGCCCAGCTCATGCACGCCTTCGCCCTGCTCGCGGAAGCACAGGCCAGGGCCCGCTGACGGCCCCACCACGAAGGGACGGGCCTCTTCCTGCTTCACGTCGATGCTGGCTTGGGCGGCTACTTGCGGGGCCTGGCCCGGCGCGCCTGCGCCAGGAGGCGCGCGGCGTCCTTGGCGGTCTGGGGGTTGGCGGTGGTCTTCCTGACCGTCTCCATCGCCTTGGCGACCTGTGCGGGGTGGCGTCGGAGGATCTTCTCGGCGATGGCGACGGCGGCCAGGCTCGCCTCCTCCTTGAGGGCCGGGCTGGCCAGGTGCGGGGTCACGAGGGCCAGCGCCTCTGGCGTAGGGATGGCGGCGAGTGCCGACAGGGCGAGCCTCTTCTCCTCGTTGCGCTCGACCAGGCCCATGACCTCCTCGAGGGAGGCGAGCTTCTTCGCGTCGGGCGCGGCCTGGAGCGGGATGAGGCGGATGCATCCGCGCAGCGCCAGGATCTTGGTCTTGCGGTCGGTGGCGGTCCTGGCGAGCCGCATCACGTCGGGCAGTGCCTCGACGCCGGGCCAGTCGCACAGGAGCGAGGTGGCGGCGCCGCGGATCTCGGCGTTGGCGTCGGTCGCGGCGGAGCGGACGGCGGCGAGCGCCTTGGGGCCGCGGGCCGCGCGCAGGACGCGCAGCAGCGCGAGCTTCGGCTCGGCGGGCGCCTTCGGCAGCGCCGCACAGAGCGCCTCGATGCAGGCGGGCGGCGGCGCACCCGTCGTCAGCGTGATGGTGCCCTTCTCAGGCACGGTCCGGGTCTGAGTGGCGCCGTCGACGGAGAACTCGATGGTCATCTTCTTGGGGATGCCCTGGGCCGGGTCGCCGAAGTTGGTGTTCGACGCCTCGATCTTGAGCGCCCCGCGCTTGACCATCGCGGCGACCTTCCTGGTGACGTCGGCCTTGCGGCCGTTGGGCAGGTCGCCGTAGAGGGCCTTGTGGATGACGATCTTGCCCGACGCCGGCTGCGCCAGGCGCGAGCAGAGCCCCGACAGCGCGCGCTCGGCCGCCCGGATCTCCGACGACGACTTCGCCTGCACCAGCAGGCCCACCAGCGCCGGGAACTCCGCGAGCCCCGCCAGGTCGCCCAGCGCCTTGATGCTCGCCACGCGGATCGATTCCTCGCCGTCCCTGGCCGAGGCGAGCAGCGCCGGCACCGCGCTGGCCACCCGCCGCTGGCCGAGCAGGCCGATGGCGGCGGCCCGGGTCTTCGCATTGGGGTCCTTCAGCATGGCGATGATGGCGGCATCGACCTTCGCGCCCGGCAGCGCGGCCAGGCTCTCCTGCGCGGCCGCGGCGACCTCGGCATCGCCCTGGAGCGCCACGAGCACGGGCACCGTCGATGCATCGGGGATCTCGGCCAGCGCGCGGATGGCCGCCACCCGCGCCGGCGTCTCGCCCTTCCTGGCGAGTGCGAACAGAGCAGGCAGCGCGTCGGTCTCGCCGCGGTTGCCGAGCACGTGGGTCAGCAGGATTTGCTTGTCGGCGGGGAGCTTCGCCAGCTCGTCGGCCAGGGCCTTCGTCAGCTCGGGCACGGGCATCTCCATCGCGGTGCGGGCGGCGGCCGCGACGAGGATGTAGTCGCTGCCGCGAAGTGCCTGGAGCAGCAGCGGCAGGCCTGCCTTGCCGCGCGCGAGGGCTGCGCCGCGCAGGGCGCCGGCCCGGATCTGGTGCGGCGCGCCCTTGACGGCGCGCAGGCGGTCGTAGATGGCGACGGCCGCGTCGGCCTCGCCCCTGGCCGCCGTGGCCTCGGCGCAGCGGAAGAGGCCCTCGAAGAAGGCCCAGCGGCTGCGGGCCGGCGCCTTGGGCAATGCGGCCTCGAGCGCCTGGGCCGCCGCGGCCGTGCCGATGCTGCCGAGCGCGCGCGCCGCGGCGGCCGACACGGCGCCGTCGGACGAACCCAGGAGGCCGGCCAGGGCCCCCGTGGCCCCGGCGTCGCGCCGCACGCCGGCCGAGCCGATGACGCCGACGAGCGGCAGGCCCTTGAGCGTGCCGAGCGCCGCGCGCAGCGCCGCGTCCACGGCGGGGTCGGGCAGCGGCTCGAGCGCGTAGCGGGCCATGTGCGAGAGCTTCGCGTCCCCGAGCAACGCGGCGAGCGTCGGCACGGCGTCACGGGTGGCGACGAGCGCCAGCTCGCGGCAGGCGGCGGCCTTGGCCTTGTGGTCGGCATTGGACTTGAGGACGTCGAGGGCCTTGGCCTCGCGCGCCTTGGCGGGGGCCTGGCCGGCCTGCGCGGCGGGCCGCGCGGCGCCCGAGAGGAGCAGGGCGGCGACCAGGGCGGACGCAGCAGTCAGCTTCGACATATCGGTGTCCCTTTCCCGGTAGGGCTGCGGGTCAGATGATCCAGGGCTCGCGCATGGCGCGCGCGCGGAGGCGGTTGGCCTCGGGGTCGTTGACGAACTCGGCCTTGTCGGGGTCGAAGCGCATGTCGCGCTTGAGCCACATGCAGATGTTGGCGCAGTGGACGGTGGTCATGGAGCGGTACATGACCTCGGCGTTGGCGACGGTGAGCCGTCGGGACTTGATGCAGTCGAGCCAGTTGCGCATGTGGCTCATGGGCCGCTGTGTGCGGGCCATGTACTCGCGGACGATCTTCTTGACGTCGGCGAGCAGCGCGGGCGAGGAGGCCTCGGGCCGCGAGTATCTGTCGGCCGCGGCGACCCAGCCCTCCGGGCCGTCGAAGCGCTCGCCGCACGGGCCGTGCCAGTGCCTGTTGCCGCGCGACAGGATCATCTTCGTCCCGTCGGCGAAGGTGGTGACCATGCCGTCGCCGTTGCCGTTGTCCACGTACTGGTAGTGGACGGGCGAGGTGTCGAGCTTGTCGAGCCCGGCCTGGGCCTGGGCGAAGGTGTGGGCGCCCCACTCGCCGATGCAGCTCGTGTGGAAGTCGTAGAAGCCGCGCCAGCCGCCGCGGCAGTACGAGCGGTTGTAGGGCCGCCAGGGGCACGGGCCGAGCCACGCATCCCAGTCCACCTCGTCCTTCGGCGGCTGCGGCTCCGCCGGCTGCCAGTCGTGGCTCAACTCGGCGCCGTGCCAGGGCGCGATGTGGGCGTAGGCGGTGTGGACCTTGCCGAGCAGGCCGCGGCGGGCCATCTCGAAGCAGAAGACGTGGTTCGCCTCGCTGAGCCGTTGGGTGCCGGTCTGGTAGACGCGGCCGTAGCGCAACTGCGTCTCCAGCACGGCCTTGCCCTCGGCGATGGTCATGCACGAGGGCTTCTCGGTGTAGACGTCCTTGCCCGCGCGCATGGCGTAGATCGACATCAGCGCGTGCCAGCGATCGCCCGTCGCCATCAGAATGGCGTCGATGTCCGACCGCTCGGCCAGGTACTCGCGCGCCTCGGGGTAGGTCTTGCAGTCCTTGTTCCCGTAGCGCTGGTCCACGACCTGCTTGACGGCGTCGCGGGAGCGCTTCTGCGCGTCGCAGATGGCCACGAACTGCACGTCGGGGTTGGGCAGCATCCAGCGCAGGTCGCCCATGCCACGCCCGCGCAGGCCGATGCCGCCCGCCACGATCCGCTCGCTGGGCCGCACCGCCCCGTCCTTGCCGAACACGCTGGACGGGAGGATGGCGGGCGCCATCAGCGCCGCGCCGGCCGTCCTGAGAAACCCTCGTCGCGTCACCTTCCCGTTCATCACGTTGCCTCCATGTGCGTATCTCGCGGCACAGTGCGCGTGCCCCGCTCCCGCGCGTCGAGGATGGTACCAGGATCGCGAGCGACGCGCAACACGCCATCGGCAGGTCTACGGGCCGGGCGGGGCAGCGCGCACGCGCAGGCCGGGGAGGGCCTCGCCCTTGTCGCTGCGGATGCGGAGACAGAACTGCCAGGGGCCGCTCCACTGCGTGACCTTCAGCCGCAGCGCGTTCCAGCCCTCCCGCAACTGGGCGCGCACCTTGTGCTCGCCGGGAGTCGCGGCGCCGCCGGCACCGTCGGCGTGGACGACCTTGCCGTTCAGCCATACCTTGCTGCCATCGTCCACCCCAAACTCGAGCACGGCGGGCCGCGCGGCGGCTGAGTGCACCCACGTGCGGACGTAGCACGCGCGGTCGGGCCCGCCGAAGAGCGGATGGAGCTCGAGCATCCACGGCTGCTTGCCTTGCAGGTTGACAGGCAGGACGCGCCAGGCCACGCCCTTCGGTTCCGCCTGCTCGGGGGCGAAGGCGACGTCGATCAGCGCGGCGCCGTCCTTGCCCTCCTGCACGTAGGGGCCGGCGACCTGCCAGGCGGTGACGTAGTCGCCGAGACGCTTCGCGGCGCCGAGAATGGCGGCGGCCCGCTTGCGAACGGCTGCGGTCTTCGATGTCGCGAGGCGCTGGGCGGCCGCTGCCGCCTCGGAGGACGCAGAGCCGATGAGACTGCCGGCGACGCCGAGCAGCGCCAGCTCGGCCTCACCGCGCGTGGCGGGGTCCGCCAGGAACGGCTCGATGGCCTGGAGCGCAGCGGGATCGGCTACCTTGGCGAGGCCCGAGAGCACGAGCTTCCTGTCCTCGGCGCGCCTCGCGCGTGAGGCCAGGTCGGCATAGACGCGCAGCGCGGCCTCCGGCGGCGTGTTGCCCAGGCTGAGGAGGCGCACGCACCCCCGGAGGGCCAACACCCGGTGGGTCGGGCGACTCGTCGTGCGGAGGCATCGCACGAGCGCGGCCAGCGGCCGAGCGTCGGGCCAGTCGGCCAGGACCCGCAGTGCGGCATCCTGCACGGCCGCTTCCCTGGCGCCCATAGCCGCCTGCACGGCCTCCAGGGCGGCATCGTCGGCGATGGCGCCGAGGACGCGGAGCAGCGAGGCCCGCGCGGCGGGATCGGCCGCCTTGCTCAGCGCGGCCAGCGCGGGGCCGGACTGGCGCTCGGGGAGCTTCCGCGAGGCCAGGACGACGGCGCGCTCGGCGCCGCTTCGGCCCGCGTCGCCCTTCAGGCCTGTCAGGAGGCCGATCAGCGCGGGCAGGCGCTCGGGCTCGGCGAGGCGGCCGAGGGCCTTGAGGGCGGCGGAGCGGACCGCCTTGTCGTCGTCCGCGGCATGGCGGAGCAGCTCCTCGACGGCCCCGACGGCCTTGCGGTCGGCCAGGATCGCGATCAGCTCGGCGCGAGCGGCCGGCGGCGCGCTCTTCAGGCGGGCCAGGATCGCGGCGTCGATGGCCTTGCCCTCGAGCGCCCGCAGGCTGGCCGCGGCGGCCTGCTTCTCGGCATCGCTCTGGCCCTTCGCCAGGACCGCGGCGAGGACAGGCACGCTGGCAGCGTCGCCAACGGCGCCGAGCACCTGCACGGCCACGAGGCGCACCTCGGCGCCTGGGCTGGCGGCGGCGGCGGTGAGGGCCGGGCCGAGGCCCGCCTTCGCGTCGGGCCGTCTGGCCAGGGCGCGGATCAGCAGCACCTGGGCGTCGGGCGGCATAGCGGGGAGCCCGGCGGCGAACCGCGCCACGACGCCCTCGCCCTCGAGCGTCGGGATCTGGGCGATGGCGGTCGCGCGCAGGGCCGCGTCGTCGCCGGCCATGGCCCTCACGACGAGCGCGGGCGCCTCGTCGGGCGAGGCGGCGAGCAGGCCGAGGAATGCGCCCACGCGCACGTGCGGGGGCCATGCCCTCGCCGAGAGCTGCTTGTAGATGGCCGATGCCTGGTCGCTCTGGCCCCGGCGCCGCAGCTCCCGCGCGGCGCGCAGCGAGCCGTCCGCAGCGGCCAGCCTCAGCGCGCCCTTGGCGGTCCTCCTCAGGTCGGCCAGCGCCTTCGCCGCGTCTGGCGTCGCGATCCGCCCGAGCGCCATCGCCGATGCGGCGGCCAGGCCAGCGTCTTGCGCCTCGAGCAGCGCGGCCAGTGCGCCGACGGCCTCCGCGTCGCGCCGCACGCCGACCGAGTGGATCGCGCCGGCGAGCAGGTCGTCCTTCAGCGTGCCCAGCGCGTCGCGCAGCGCCTTGCCCGCCGCGGGGTCCGGGCTCGGCTCCAGCGCGTATCGCGCCATGTGCGACAGCTTCGGGTCAGCCAGCAGGCCGGCCACCACCGGCGTCGCTCCGGGACCGCCGATGCCGGCCAACTGCCGACACGCCTCGCACTTCTGCTCGAGCGTCGCGTCCGACTTGAGGACAGCGACCAGCTTTGCTGCCCGCTCCTTCGGCGCACGTGGCGCCTCCTGTGCCAGCGCCACGGATGCAAGCACAACCGCAGGGATCCATCCAAGCCGCGGCATATGGGGGTCTCCTTGTGAGTCGGCGTCGGGCTCAGAGCTGCCACGGCTGGCGCACGGCGCGGGGCCGCATGCGGTTGGCCTCGGGGTCGCCGATGAATTGCTCCTTCTCGGGGTCCCACTTCAGGTCGCGCTTGAGCGCGAGGCAGATGTTGATGGCGTGGTTCGTCGTCATCGAGCGGTGCATGACCTCGGGATTGGCGATGGTCTGGCGACGGCTGCGCACGCAGTCGAGGAAGTCGCGCATGTGGCCCATCGGCCGCTGCGACGACGCCTGGTACTCGTTCATCACCTTCGTCGTCTCGCCGTGGAGGGCTGGCGACGAGAGGTCGGCCTTGGCGTAGCCGTCGGCCACCGACGCCCAGCCCTCGCTGCCCTCGAACTTCACGCCGCACGAGCCACGCCACCCCTTGAACTGCATGATCAGCTTCACCCCGTCGGCGAAGCGGGCCACCAGGCCGTCGCCCGAGCGGTTGCCCGGGTAGATGTACTCGACGGGCGACGTGAGCTCCGCCCTGGCGGCGAACTGGCACTGGATGATCGTGTGGCTGCCCCAGCCCGCCACCCCGGCCGCGAGGTCCCAGTAGACGCCCCACGCGCCGCAGCCGCCCAGGTAGCCGCGGTTGTAGGGCCGCCACGGCACCGGGCCGAGCCACATGTCCCAGTCCACATCCTCTGCCTTCGGCAGCGGCTGGGCGGGGAGCCAGGCGTTGTGGGTCACGTCCTTGACGCGGGGCCACAGGTGGGCGCGGACGGTGTGGAGCTTGCCGAGACGGCCGGTGCGCGCGAGCTCGGTGGGGAACACGAAGTTGGCCTGGCTGAGCCGCTGCGTCCCTGTCTGGAAGATGCGGCCGTAGCGCTCGGCCGTGTCCACCAGCGCGCGGCCCTCGGCGATCGTCAGGGTGCCGGGCTTCTCGCAGTAGACGTCCTTGCCCGCCCGCATGGCGAGGATGGACACGAGGGCATGCCATCGGTCGCCGGTGGCGGTGAGCACGACGTCGATGTCGTCGCGCTCGGCCAGGAACTCGCGCAGGTCGCGGTACATCGCGCAGTCCTTGTTGCCGAAGCGCGCGGCCACGAGCTGCCGAATGGCCTCGCGCCGTTGCCGGCGCACGTCGCAGATGGCGGCGAAGTGCACGCTCTTGTCGCCCAGCATCCAACCGAGGTCGCCTGTGCCCCGGCCGCCGAGCCCGATGCCGCCGGCCACGATCCGCTCGCTCGGCGGCGCCGAGCCGCCCCGGCCCAGGGCCGAGGCCGGCACGATGGCCGGCGCCGCCAGCGCCGCCCCGACCGCCGCCCTGAGCAACTCCCGCCGGCTCAGCTTCGTTGCAGACAGATGCGGTCCCACCCTGCCCCTCATCGCGCCTCCATCCGGGGGCCGGGCGAGAAACGCGCCCGTGCCCCGGTGCCGATGCGCGGTCGATGCTACCAGAGCCCCAGGCGACGCGCAACGGCGGGTTCGCGCGGGCCTCGCGTCAACGCCTGCGGCGGCGGGTTGGACAGCCCCATGCGTCTCGGGTAGACTCGTGGCTGAACCCACATCGAGGACTCGTCGCGGCAGTGGGATAGCCCGCCGTGAGAAGGAGTGATTGGATGGCGAAGGCAAGACCGTCACGCATCATCCAGCGAGTCGGCCCCGTGTGCCTCCTGGCGGCCGCGGTGGCCCTCGGTCCAGGGATCGCCGGCTCCGCGCAGGGTGCCCAGCCGGCGGCCCAGGCGAGACAGATCCTGGGGGCGACGGGTGTGCGCGGGGGCCTCGTCGTCCACCTCGGCTGCGGCGATGGCACGCTGACGGCCGCGCTGGGGGCAGGCGACAGCTACAGCGTCCACGGCCTCGACACCGACGCCGCGAACGTGGCGAAGGCGCGCGCCCACGTCCAGTCGCTCGGCCTGTATGGGAAGGTCGCCGTCGAGCGATGGGATGGCAAGCGGCTGCCCTACGTGGACAACCTGGCGAACCTGATAGTGGCGAGTGTCAAGTGTCAGGTGTCAAGTGAAGAGGTCGCTCGTGTGCTCGCGCCTCGAGGGGTGCTGCTCGCGAAGGAGGGCTCCCTTGACACTCGACCCGGCCGCCGTCGGCCGGCGGTGACACTTGACGCTTCGGCCTCGTCCAGCCTCCCAGGCTGGACGAAGGCCGTCAAGCCCGTGCCGCAGGCCATCGACGAGTGGACCCACTACCTCCATGGGCCGAGCAACAACGCCGTGGCGCAGGACACGGTGGTGGGCCCGCCGCGCCGCTACCAGTGGGTGGGCGGGCCGCGGTGGCTGCGTCACCACGACCACCTCTCCGGCTTCAGCGCGATGGTGACGGCGAAGGGGCGGCTGTTCTACATTGTGGACCTCGGGCCGCGGTGGTCGGTGCAGATGCCGCCGCGGTGGACGCTCGTCGCGCGCGACGCCTTCAACGGCACCGTGCTCTGGCAGCGGCCCATCGCGAAGTGGCACGCCCACCTCTGGCCGCTCAAGCGTGGCCCGGCGCAGCTCATGCGTCGCCTCGTCGCAGTGGGCGACACCGTGTACGTGACCCTCGGCGTCGGCGAGCCCGTCGTCGCGCTCGACGGCGCCACGGGCGAGCTCCGGCGGACCTACAAGGGCACCGAGGGCACCGAGGAGATCCTCGTCGCCGGCGGCGTGCTCTTCGCCGTCGCCCATCCCGAGCTCGACGCCTACAAGACCCTCCCCCGCCACTCCGTCCAGGCGACCCGCACCGCGGGCGCGCGGTGGAACTGGGACGAGCAGCCGCGGCGACTCCTGGCCGTCGAGGCCGCCACGGGCAGGACGCTCTGGGAGAAGGAGCAGCGGGTCGCGCCCGTGACCCTCGCCGCGGTCGGAGGGCGGGTGTACTTCCACGACGGCGACAAGATCGTCTGCGCCGACGCGAAGGACGGCAGCGAGGTGTGGGCCTCGAAGCCCGTCGCGCGGTGGAAGCCGATGCACGTGCTCTTCGGCCCGACCCTCGTCGTCCACGGCGCTCCGCCTTCGCGGGGCGACGAAGCCCCCGCTTCGGCGCGCGAAGGCGGCATCGTGGTGTTCGCCGGCGGCGAGAAGATGGACCCCGTCCGCGGCGGCAAGGACACGATGACCGCCCTGTCGGCGAAGACGGGCGAGACCCTGTGGACCGCGCCGCACCCGTCGTCGGGCTATGCCTCGGCCGAGGACCTCTTCGTCATCGACGGGCTCGCCTGGTGCGGCGAGACGACCCATCGCGGCAGCTCCGGCATCTTCACCGGCCGCGACCTGCGCACGGGACAGGTCAAGGTGCAGTTCCCGCCCGACGACTGGCCCCACATGCCCCACCACCGCTGCCACCGCGGCAAGGCCACGGTCAACTACATCCTGACGTCGCGGACCGGCATCGAGTTCGTGGACTTCCGCACGAAGCACTGGACCGCCCACCACTGGGTCCGCGGCTCGTGCAACCACGGCATCATGCCCGCCAACGGCCTCCTCTACGCCCCGCCGCACTCGTGCGCCTGCTATCCCCTCGCAAAGCTCCACAGCTTCAATGCCCTCGCTCCGCGAGGGCGGTTCCAGGTTCCAGGTGCCGGGTTCCGGGCCGAGCGTCTGGGGAAAGGCCCGGCCTTCGGAGCCCGCGGGACTCGGACCTCGAACCTCGTCACTCCTTCGGAATGGCCGACGTACCGGGGCGACGCGGCGCGCAGCGGCTCCACGTCGGCGGCCGTGCCGGTGGCACTGTCGCAGGCGTGGCAGACGAAGGTGGGCGGGAGGGTCAGCGCCCCGGTCATCGCGGAGGGCAAGCTCCTTGTCGCATCGATCGACACGCATGCCGTGCACGCGCTCGATGCGAACAGCGGCAAGCCGGCGTGGCGCGTCACGGCCGGCGGGCGGGTGGACTCGCCGCCGACGGTGTGGCGGGGCCACGTGCTCTTCGGCTCGGCCGACGGCTGGCTCTACTGCCTGCGTGCGGCGGACGGGGCGCTGGCCTGGCGCTTCCGCGCGGCTCCCGCCGAGCGCCGCATGACGGCCTACGGCCAGGTCGAGTCGGTCTGGCCCCTCCACGGCAGCGTGCTCGTGCACGGCGGCGTCGCTTCCTGCGTGGCCGGCCGCGCCATGTGGCTCGACGGCGGCCTGCGCCTCGTGCGGCTCGACGCAGCGACGGGCCGCCTGCTCTCGGAGACCGTGCTCGACGACAAGGACCCCAAGTCGGGCAAGAACCTCCAGACCAACCTCAAGTGGCCGAACCTGCCGACCGCGCTGCCCGACGTGCTGTCGTGCGACGGCGAGCGGGTGTACATGCGTGCGCAGGCCTTCGACCTGGCGGGCAAGCGGCTCGACGTCTTCACCCCGCGGCGGTACGACGCCCAGCGCGGCGAGACAGCGCACTTGTTCTCGCCCAACGGCTTCCTGGATGGCACGTGGTGGCATCGCGCCTACTGGCTGTGGGGCCGCTCGTTCATCGGCGGCGCGGGGGGCTGGTACCTGGCGGCGTACCAGGCGCCGGCGGGCAGGATCCTCTGCGTGGACGACGCAAGCGTCTACGGCTTCGGCCGCGCGCCGCAGCGCTTCGCCGGCACCCCGAACTCCTACCACCTGTTCGCGGGCGCGAAGGACCCGAAGCTCATCAACCCCAACCCGACGGCGCCGCCGCGGCGGCGCGGCGGCTCGGTCTACGGCAAGGTCTACGCCACGCGGCTTGGTTACCAATGGTCCAAGTCGCTGCCGCTCCTCGCGAGGGCGCTGGTGGTGTCGGGCGATACGCTCTTCGCGGCCGGGCCGCCGGCCGTCGCCGACGAGCTCGAGGTGTATCTGCGCTACGGCGAGGACGAGGTGCAGGCGGCGATGGCGGAGCACGTGGCCGCGTTCGAGGGCGGGCAGGGCGCCGTGCTGTTGGCCGTGTCGAAGGCCGATGGGGCGAAGCGTGCGGCCTACCGGCTCGGCTCGGCCCCGGTGTTCGGCGGCATGGCCGCGGCGGGCGGGCGGCTGTTCCTCTCGGCGCTCGACGGCACCGTGCTGTGCCTGGGGGCGGGCGGCGGGAAGGCGCTGACGGCGGCGCCGGACGTGGAGCTGGGGCCGACGCCGACGGGCAGGGGCACGTTCGTCGGGTCGAGGTCGCACCCCGACTTCCAGCACGTGGCGGGCATCCGCATCACGAAGGCCGACATCGGCTACCGCATGCAGACGGCCCCGGGCGACGTCGGGCTCGCGCTCAAGAAGCTCGCGAGGCCGCTGACGAAGCGTGCCGAGTTCCGCGTCCAGGTGCGGCCCACCCCTGGCGCGGCGTCGCCCGACACGCCTGGGAACGGCTTCATCGCCTTCGGCAAGGCGCCCGACGACGCGCAGCTCGTCAAGTGCGGGTTCCGCATCGCCGGCAAGCGCCTCTACATCGCCGAAGGCCCGCTGCTCGAGAGCAAGGTCAAGGGCATCCCGCTGAAGGTCAAGGCCAACGAGGTCGCCGAGCTGCGCGCCACCGTCGAGCTCGCCACAGGGAAGGTCACCGTCTCCATGCTCGGCGAGACCGTCGAGGCCACCCTGACCCGCAAGCTCGACGCCGTCGCCTGGGTCGGCTGCTGCATCCACAGCGTCACATCGGACTTCGGCACGATCGCGATCGAGGGCGAGTGAGCCGCCCATCCCACGTCGAAGCGAGGGCAAGCCATGGCTGACGCAGTCTATCATTGGGCGAAGATGAGCCCGAGCGACCTGGACGCGGCGATCGCCAGGATGCCGCTGGCGCTGGTGCCCGCGGGCTCGCTCGAGTGGCACGGCGAGCACCTGGCGTGCGGGTGCGACCACCTGCGTGGCGAGGGGCTGTGCGCGGCGGTGGCGGAGCGGCTCGGCGGCGGGGTCGTGCTGCCGTCGCTGTGGGTCACGGCGCCGGGCTTCTGCAACTGGCGCGGCAGCCTGTTCTTCACGCCCGGCCTCGTGAAGCAGGTGGCGGCGGAGCTGTACGCCGAGCTCGACAAGTGCGGGTTCCGTTACGCCCTGGTGCTCCTGGCGCACGCGGGGGCGATGCAGAGCGAGAGCTTCGGCGAGCCGGCGGAGGCGCACATGGAGCGGTCCGACATGCGGATCCTCATCCGCGCGGGCGTGCCCCTGCCCGACGCGGTCAGCCTCGGCGGCGGCCACGCACAGGCCAACGAGGCGGCGGAGCTGCTCGCCGTCGCGCCCGACGCCGTGTTCCTCGACCGCTACGACCCGGCCAGGACGCGCATCGCCAAGTACGAGGGCTGCGACCCCGCGCACTACTGCTCGGGCCTCTCCGAGGGGCTGCACGAGCCAGTCCGCGCCTTCATGGCCCGCGAGCACTTCCCCTGGCAGGACGACCTCGCCGACAAGGTGACCCCCGAGGCCGCCCGACGCCTCTTCGACCACGTCTGCGACCAGCTCGCCGCCGAGCTGACCGAGCTCATGGCTCCCCGGCGCCCCGACCCCGCTCCTCGCTGATCGCCCCGGCGCTGTGGGCAGCGTGGGCAGGCGGCGGAGCAAGACTACTCCCAGGACTGCGGTAAGGAGCGAGAAGCGACATGGCACACATCCAGCCGACATGCATCGTGGTCGGGGCGCTCCTGGCGTCGGCGCTGTGCGCAGGCGCGGCGCGGAGGGCCGCTGCCCGGCCCGTACGCGGCGACTCCATCGCGCTCGCGCTGCTGCTCGCCGCCTGCGGCGCGCGGGCGGGCGCGACGGAGACGGGCTCGTGGGGCGACCAGGGCGACGGCACCTACCGGAACCCGATCCTCAACGCCGACTACCCCGACGTGGACGTCGAGCGCCTTGGCGACACCTACTACCTGATCACCTCGACCGTGCACTACGCCCCCGCCATGACCATCGCGGAGTCGAAGGACCTGGTGAACTGGCGGCTGGTCGGCCACATGTGGGACCGGCTGACCTGGGACCCCAAGTACAACTGGGACCGCATGGGCGGCTACCCCTTCGGCGTGTGGGCCGCCGATCTGGCCCGCCACGACGGCAAGTGGTACTGCTACTTCATCGATTCCACGGCGGGCCTGTACGTGAGCACGGCCGCGAAGATCGCGGGGCCGTGGTCCGATCCGGTCTGCATGCTCGCCAAGATCCACTGGACCGATCCGGCCGTGTTCTGGGACGAGGACGAGCACCGGGCCTACCTGGTCTGCAACTTCGGGCGCGACCCCTCGGCGCGCCGGCCGGCCAACCAGACGCGGATGTTCCGCATGAGCTGGGACGGGCTGAGGCTGCTCGACGACGGCAAGCCGATCTACAGCGGGCCTGGGGCCGAGGCGGCCAAGATCTACAAGATCGGCGGGCTCTACTACCTGTTCATGGCCGAATGGCGCCAGAACGATCGCAAGCAGATCGTGCTCCGCGGCAAGAGCCTCTACGGCCCCTTCGAGCGCAAGGTGGTCCTGGAGCGCGCCGCCGGCGCGACGCGCAGCGCCTGCCAGGGCGCGCTCGTCCAGGCCCCCGACGGCTCGTGGTGGCTGACGCATCAGCTCGTCCAGCACCGCGCCCGGCGCGCCGGCGAGCTGCCGGGCCGCACGACAGGCGAGTCGTACGAGGGCCGTTCGCAATGGCTCGTGCCCGTCGCGTGGCGGGACGGCTGGCCCGTGGTCGGCGCCGACCCGGACGGCAACGGTATCGGCAACACCGTGCTCCACCTTCGCAAGCCGCTCGACGGCCTCCCCATCGCCGCGCCGCAGACCGACGACGACTTCGACGCCGAGACGCTCGGGCCCCAATGGCAGTGGAACCACAACCCCCGCGACGGCCACTGGTCGCTCGGCGAGCGCCGCGGCTGGCTGCGGCTGAGGGCCGGGGTGCCGGTCGGTGACGGCGGGTTCTGGAACGCGGCTAACACGATCTCCCAGCGCCTGATGGGCCGAGGCAAGGGCGTGGCGACCGCCAAGGCGGATCTGGGCGGCATGGTGCCCGGGCAGCAGGCCGGGTTCTGCCACCACTCCGGCCAGTACGTGCTGCTGGGCATCCAGGTGGCCGACGACGGCACGCGGCGGCTGGTGTTCGACAGCAACGGCCGGCGGGCCCAGGGACCGGTGGTGGCCGGCGACGCGCTCTACTTGCGCACCGACATCGACGGCGCCAGGGCGACCTGCTCGTACGGCTTCGACGGCCGGGCGTGGAAGCGGCTCGGCGGCGCGTTCCCTCTGAGGTTCGGGCGCTGGCGTGGCGACCGCCTCGGCTTCTACTGCTGGAACGACAAGGCCGACGGGGGCCGCTTCGACGTCGACTGGTTCCGCTACGACTACGACGGCCCGCTGGGGCGCTCGCGGTGAGTTGTCCGCACCGTCGCCGTGGATGACGCCTGGGAGCAGAATCCGGTATACTGCGGCGTG
Source organism: uncultured bacterium (assembly GCA_965603035.1). GTDB lineage: Bacteria > Planctomycetota > PUPC01 > DSUN01 > DSUN01 > CAZDNN01. The sequence goes on along the minus strand of CBFDBL010000012.1, from coordinate 1,847 downwards.
CGCAGCTCGGCTGGCCGGCCCGCGGTGCCTCTCCGGGCCGACCTCTGGCCGTTGACGACCCAGACCGCACGAACGTGGGAAAGGGATGAGCGTGAAGCCGATCGCCATCACCGCGGCCTGGTGCGTCGCGGCAGCGGCCCTCTGGGCAGGGGAGATCCCCGCGCAGTACCAGAAGGCCATCGAAACGCAGCTCGCGAAGATCGACCAGGGCGTCGCGGAGGGTCCCTACAAGCCCGACTGGAAGGACCTCGAGCGCCACGCCGCGGCGCCCGAGTGGTTCCGCGACGCCAAGTTCGGCATCTACTGGCACTGGGGCGTCTACGCCGTGCCCGCCCACGGCAACGAGTGGTACCCGAAGTGGATGCACACCAAGAAGGGCCGGCGCAGCTACTACCAGCACCACGTCGAGACCTACGGCGAGCCCGACAAGTTCGGCTACCACGACTTCATCCCCAAGTTCACCGCCGAGCATTTCGATGCCGAGGACTGGGCCGAGCTGTGCAAGAAGGCGGGCGCCCAGTACGCCGGCCCCGTGTGCGAGCACCACGACGGCTTCTCGATGTGGGACAGCGCCATCACCCCGTGGAACGCCGCCGACGCCGGGCCGAAGCGCGACATCACGGGCGAGCTCGCCAAGGCCATCCGCAAGCGCGGGATGCGTTTCGTCACCACCTTCCACCACGAGCGCACGCGCACCTGGTACCCTCGCGTCGAGGGCTGGCCGACCACCAGCACCGACCCCAGGCTGCGGATGCTCTACGCCAACGTCTCCGAAGAGCTGTTCAACCAGATCTTCCTCGCCAAGCTCGGCGAGGCCATCGACAAGTATCAGCCCGACCTCATCTGGTTCGACGGCCAGATGAGCCAGATCCAGAATCCCTACCACCTGCGGTTCCTCGCCTACTACTTCAACAATGCGAACAAGTGGGACCGCGACGTGGTCGTGACGACCAAGAAGCATCAGTACCCGCCGTCGATCGCGGTCGAGGACTTCGAGAAGGGCCGCATGAACCGACTCACCGACTTCTGCTGGCTCACCGACGACACCATCTCGATGGGAAGCTGGTGCTACACCACCAACCTGCGCATCAAGCCGACCGCAAAGGTCCTCCACGACTTCATCGACATCGTCAGCAAGAACGGGTGCCTGCTGCTCAACATCTCGCCCATGGCCGACGGCACCATCCCCGACGTCCAGCGCAAGGTGCTGCTGGGCATGGGCGCGTGGCTGAAGGTCAACGGCGAGGCGATCTACAACACGCGGCCCTGGCTGGCCTTCGGCGAGGGCCCGACCCGCCTGCGCAAGGGTGGCGGCTTCGTCGGCCACGTCACCTACACCGCCCGCGACATCCGCTACACCCGCTCGAAGGACGGCGCGGCCGTCTACGTGATCGCTCTCGGCTGGCCCGAGGGTGGGGCGATCGCGCTCGGCGCGACCACGGTGGACGGCGCCGACGGCGCCAAGGTCGAGCTGCTCGGCTACCCCACGCCGCTCAAGCACAGCGTCAACGGCGCGAAGCAGCTCGTCATTGACGTCTCCTCCGTCAAGGAGGATCAGCGGCCCTGCGAGCACGCCTACGCCTTCAAGCTCACAGGCTTCAAGCTCTCGCTCAACGAGAAGGCAGCCGCCACCGCGCCGCCGCCCGCACCCGCTGCGCCGCCGAAGCGCCGGCCGAAAGCCGCCAGGCTGAGCGCCGATCTCACCCTCGACGCCTCCGAGGCCGGGCTCTCCGGCCCGCTCATCCGCGTGGAGCAGAAGGTGGCCGGCGCCGACAACATCGGCAACTGGGGCAGGCCCGCCGCGCGGGCCGACTGGCGGGTGCAGATCAAGCAGGCGGGCCGCTACG
>CBFDBL010000011.1:0-27745 GCA_965603035.1 uncultured bacterium | reverse complement strand
GGCTGCGAGAGCGAGACGGCCGGCCCTGCGGGCCGCGACGGCCCCAAGCCGTTGGCAGGCAAGCAGTTGGAGCTGTTCATCGGCTCGGCGTCCAAGCCGGCAACCGAGGAGGCCGCGGCGGCCTTCGAGGCGAAGACGGGTTGCAGGATGGTGCTCCACTTCGGCGGCTCGGGCGACATGCTCAGCAAGATGAAGCTGGCGCGGCGGGGCGACCTCTACTTCCCCGGCTCGTCGGACTTCATGGAGCTGGCGAAGCGCGAGAAGCTCGTCGTCGCCGACACCGAGAGGATCGTGGTCTACCTGCTCCCCGCCATCAACGTGCCCGCCGACAACCCCAAGCAGATCGAGACGCTGGCCGACCTCGCCAAGCCCGGCGTCCGCCTCGGCATCGCGCGGCCCGACACCGTGTGCGTCGGCCTCTACGCCATCGAGGTCCTGACCCACAACGGGCTGGCCGACGCGGTGAAGCCCAACATCGTGACAAACACCGAGTCGTGCGCGAAGACGGCGCAGCTCGCCGCTCTCGGCACGGTGGACGCCATCCTCGGCTGGCGGGTCTTCCACTACTGGAAGCCCGACAAGATCAAGACCATCATGCTCGGCCCCGAGCAGATCCCGCGGATCGGCTACATCCCGATCGTCGTCGGCAGCTTCTGCAAGCACCCTCAGGTCGCGCAGCAGTTCATCGACTTCGTCCTCAGTGCCGAGGGCAAGGCGATCTACCGCAAGTGGCACTACCTTTCCTCGCCGGAGGACGCGCGCAAGCTCACCAGGCCCGACACGCCGATCGGCGGGGAATGGACGCTCCCGGAAGGCTGGTAGCCTATGCGGTCGTGGCTCGACTGGGTGTGCCTGCTGGCGGTGGGCCTCTCGGTCACGCTGATGCTGTCGCTGCTGTGGTTCCAGGTCGCCTACACGGGCGGCGGGGAGCCGCTGCGCGCGCTGGTCGAGCGCGACTGCTACCGGGCTATGTGGGTGAGCTTCTACACGGCCACGATCGCCAGCGTGCTGGCCCTCGTGCTGGCGATCCCGACGGGCTATGCGCTGGCCCGCTGGCACGTGCGCGGCCTGTGGCTCATCGAGTCGTTCCTGCTCGTGCCTGTCATCATGTCGCCCATGGCGTTGGGGGTGGCGCTGCTGCTGGTGTTTCGGGACCCGCCGGGTCTGTGGCTGGCGCGGTGGGTGGTGTTCGAGGTGCCTGGGATCGTGGTGGCGCAGTTCTTCGTGGCCTACGCCTTCGCGGTGCTGATCATCCGGACGACGTTCTCGGGGATCGACGTGCGGCTCGAGCAGGTCGCGCGGTTCCTGGGCTGTAGTGCGTGGCAGACGTTCCGGCGCGTGACGCTGCCGCTGTCCCGCAAGGGGATCGTGGCGGGGTTCGTGCTCGGCTGGGCGCGGTCGCTGGGCGACTTCGGGGCGACGTCCACCCTGGCGGGCGCGGTGAAGGGGAAGACCGAGACGGCGCCCGTGTTCATCTACCTCAACCTGGCGTCGGTGAGCATCGAGCGTGCGGTGGCTCTGAGCATCGTGCTCACGCTGGTGACGGTGGCGGTGCTGGTGGCCGTGCGGCTGCTGCTGGGGGGGCGTCGGCGATGATCGAGGTCGAGGAGCTCGTGGCCCACTACGGCGACTTCTCGCTCCAGCACATCTCGCTGCGCATCGAGCAGGGGCATTGCTTCGTGCTGCTCGGCCCGTCGGGTGCGGGCAAGACGCTGTTCCTCGAGACCGTGCTGGGCATCAAGCCGCCCGACGCGGGCCGCATCCTGTTCGACGGCGACGACATCAGCCGCCTGCGCCCCGAGCGGCGCGGCTTCTCCTACCTGCCGCAGGACCTCGCGCTCTTCCCCCACCTGACCGTCGCCGAGAACATCGCCTTCGGCCTGCGCATCCGGCGGGTGCCGCAGGCCGAGATCGACGCGCGGATCGACGAGGTGGCCGCGCTGCTCGGCATCGGGCGCCTGCTTGGCCGCGGCGACATCCGCAGCCTGAGCGGCGGCGAGAAGCAGCGCGTCGCCCTCGCCCGAGCCCTGGTCGTCGAGCCGCGCGTCCTGTTCCTCGACGAGCCCTTCAGCGCGCTCGACCCCGCCATCCGCCGCCAGCTCCACGTCGAGTTCCGCGACATCTGGGCGCGCCTCGGCCTCACCGTCATCCTCATCACCCACGACCACGAGGAGGCCGCCGCACTCGCCGACCGGATGGCCGTCCTCATCGACGGGCGCGTCCAGCAGTGGGGCGACCCCGCCGACGTCTTCGACCGCCCCGCCAACCTCGCGACCGCTCGCTTCGTCGTCCTCGAGAACCTCCTTGACGGCGAGCTCCTCCCCGCCGAGGGCGGCCTCGCACAGGTCCGCGTCGGCCCCGCCACCCTCGACACCGCCCTGCCCGAGCCGAGCCGTCCGCCCGGCCCCGTCCACGTCGGCATCCGCGCCCGATACGGCAAGCTTCATCCCGCGACGGACGGCTCGGGCGATCTGCCCGTTGGCCGGTATCGCGGCGTCCTCGAGCGGCTCTCCATCTCGTTCACCTCGCCGCGCGCCTTCGTGCGCCTGGCGGGGGAGGGCGGGCCGCTCATCGAGTGCGGCCCCTTCCCCGACCCCGACCTGCTGCCCGCCCGCGTCGGCGAGCCCGTGGTGCTCGAGCTCCCGCCCGACCGCTTCCTCTTCCTGGAGGAGGAGCCCGACGATGAGACCTAGATGCCCCATCGCCCTGCTCGGCCCCGCCCTGGCCGCGGCGCTCGTCGCGCTCGGCCTCCACGGCTGCGGCGACGGGCGGCGGCCGCTGCGCGTGTTCGCCGCCGACGCCCTCACCGCCAGCATGCGCGACGTCGAGGCCGAGTATGAGAAGCTCCACCCCGACACCGACGTCGTCCTCGACATCCACGGCTCCATCCTGCTCACCCGGCTCGTGCCCATCCGCCGCGCCGACGTCGTCGCCGTCGCCGACCACAGGCTCATCGAGAAGATCCTGAGCCCCAGGCACGCCACCTGGGTCGCCAAGTTCGCCTCCACCGAGATCGTCCTCGCCGGCACCACCGGCAGCCGATACCGCGACCAGATCACCCCCGACAACTGGTTCGACATCCTCCTCCGCGACGACGTCAAGTACGGAGTCGCCGACCCCTCCCAGGACCCCTGCGGCTACTACACCCGCCTCGCCTGGACCCTCGCCGAGGACCACTACTTCACCTCCAAGGGCCGCAAGCGACCCCTCGCCCGCCAGCTCATCGCCGGCTGCCCCAAGCAGTGCGTCGCACGCGACGCGCTCAGCCTCATCTCCGAGTTCCTCAGCACCAATCGCGTGGACTACGCCTTCGTCTACCGCGTCCACGCCAAGGACCTCAAGCTCCCCTTCACCCCGCTCCCCAGGGAGATCCACCTCGGCGACCGCTCCCTCGCCGCCCGCTACCAGACCGCCGAGGCCCTCGTCCCCAACTACCGCGGCGGCTCCGAGACCATGACCGGCACCGCCATCGCCTTCGGCCTCACCATCCCGCCCGACGCGCTCAACCCCGAGGGCGCCCGCGACTTCGTCGCCTTCCTCCTCTCCGACCGCGGCCGCGCCATCCTCCAGCGCTCGGAGTTCGTCCCCATCCATCCCGCCCTCGTCCCCGCCTGGGGGCAGATGCCCGACCTGCCCGAGGGCCTCGTGGCACCCGAGGGCGCCGACGGGCCCGCCGATGGCGCACCGACCGCGCCGTAGACCCCGGGCGCACGGCAGGCCGACATCGCGCGGTAAGATCCAGAGACACAAGGGGATGCAGCCGGCGGGCCGCCGGCGCTTAGTCGAACACGCCCGAGACCTTCCGCGGCAGCAGGTCCCGCGAGTCGGAGACCCAGGTCGTGCCTGCCTCGGCGCGAACCTCGCCGCCGGTGCAACTGAACTGGACGGCGCCCTCGAGCACCTCGAGCAGCGTCCACTGGCCGCGGACGTAGCGGATTCGGAAGGTCGTGCCCTCGACGATGGCGGTGCCCAGCGGGGTGCCGACGCCGCGGAAGTAGCGCAGGCTCTTGAGCTCGCAGAGCACCTCGCCGCGATGGAGGCACACGTGGGGCAGGGTGTGACCGCAGTCGCGGCGGTAGCCTGCCCCGCTCAGCGTGGCCTTCGTGCCCGCGGCGACGACCAGGCGCGAGCCGTCGGCGAAGCGCAGGGTCAGCCGCTCGCCGGGCGCGGTGAGCAGCTCGGCGCCGTTGTAGATGGCCGTCCTGGCGCGGGCGACCGCCGGGCCGCGGCCCCCGCGCTGGCGCACCTGGGGCTGTCCCTCCGCCGCTGCGACCTCGCCGATCCGCTCGTACCGCCGAGCCCGGTAGGTCATCACCCCCACGATGGCCAGCAGCGCGGCCGCGGCGGCTGCCGCCCAGCGCACGGCGGCGCGCCGCCGCGCCGCCCGCCGGCTCCGCGCCTCGCCGCGCAGCACCGCCAGCGCCGACCCTGCCACGTCGCGGGGCGGCCGCTCCGGCACCATCGCCTCCCGCAGCGCCCGATCGTCCGACTGCCACCCCTCCCACGCCGCCCGACACGCCGCACAGGCCGCCAGGTGCTCCTGCACCGCGCGCACCGCCTCCGCACCCAGCGCCCCTTCCTCGAGCGCCAGGAAACGCTTGCGAACCGTCTCGCACGCCAGCCGCTCACTCATCGGTCTCTGCTCCCGCCGGCACGGTCGCCCGGCGTCCTCTTCCACTCGCTGCGAGCGCCGAGCGCCCCTTGCGCCCCGTCGCTCAAGCTCTGTCGCCGCCGAGCCGCTTCCTCAGCATCTCGCGTGCCCGCAGCGCCCGCCTCCGAGCCGCCTCGGGCGAGATGCTCAGGCTGCGAGCCACGTCGTCGTAGGGCATCTCCTCGAGGTAGTGCAGGACGATCACCTCGCGATACTTGGGCGGCAGTCGCCGCACGGCCTGGACCACGCGCTCGCGCTCCTCGGCGGCCGCGGCGGCCTCGGCTGGCGTCGCGACGCCGGCCGGGCGGTCGTCATTGCCCCAGGGCTGCTCGGCCCGCCGGCCCCGGCGCCGCAGCCAGTCGCGGCACACGTGCGCCGCGATGCCGAACGCCCAGGGCGCGAACCGCCGGCTCGCGTCGAACCGCCCGAGCGACCGGTACACCCGCAGCAGCGTCTCCTGCGCCAGGTCGGCCGCCTCGTGGGCGTCGCCCGTCATCCGCAGGGCGTAGCTGAAGAGCCGGGCCTCGTAGCGCCGTGCCAGCGCGTCGAAAGCCGCGAGATCGCCGCCCTGGCTCCGAGCGGCCAGCGTCTCGTCATCGTGGCCGCTCGAGGAACGGGCCACCGCTTCCCGCGACGTACCACTCATCAGGGACTTCGTCCTCCGCCGTCGGCGCGTGACACCTTTCTCTCGACTCGGGCGCCGCGCATCGTAGCGTCGGCCCCGCGCGCCGTCAAGCCGCGGGCGCGCCGCGGGGACTCGCGCTTGAAGGCGACGGCGTTTGGTGGTAGAGATCGGGGTACCGAGACAGCCCCGATGTTGAGGTCAGGCAGCCATGAGAATCGCGGTCCGTGCGTCGATGGTGATCTGCGCCTGGGTCGCTGCCGTGTGCCAGGCCGGCCCTGCGGCCGATGCCCGCGTCGCCGACCTGCGCTCGCGCCTGCCGGCCGTCCGCGCGCACGCCGCCGCGTCGCTCGGCCGGACGGGGGACAGGTCGGCCGTGCCGGCGCTGATCCGGGCTCTGGGCGACCCCGAGCCGTCCGTGCAGCGGCAGGCAGCGAAGGCCCTGGGCTTCCTCAAGGACGCGCGGGCCGTCGCCCCGCTCGTCGAGGCGCTCGGCGCCCGCGACGTGAACCTGCGGCTCAACGCGGCCTACGCCCTGGGCGAGATCAAGGACAAGCGCGCCACCGACGCGCTCCTCGAGGCGCTCGCCGACCCCGAGTGGGGCGTCCGCGACCAGGCGGCGTGGGCACTCCGCGAGCTGCGCGACCCGGCCGTCGCGAAGGGGCTCGTGGCCGCGCTCGAGCACGGGAACACCGACGTCCCCCACATCGAGTGGCTGCTGCGTCACGCCGGCGGCGAGCAGGTCGTCGCGCCCCTGGCCGCGTTGCTCAGGGACCGCGACGCCGCGGCCCGCGCGCGGGCCGTGCACGCGCTCGCGGGGCTGCGGGCCAAGCAGGCCGTCGAGCCGCTCGTGGCGGCGCTGGGCGACCGGAGCCCCGAGGTGCGCCGGCTCGCCGTCGAGGCGCTCGTGCAGCTCGGCGACGACCGCGCCGAGGAGCCGATCAGGGCGCTGGCCGCGCGGGAGACCGACCCGGCGGTGAAGGCCGCAGCCGAGAAGGCGGCCCTCGCCATGCTGCGGCACGGCGACCTCGCCGCCTGGTGGAGCTTCGACGACCGCAACACCAAGGTCGCCAGGGACATGACCGGCCGGGGCACCGACGGCGAGATCAAGGGCTGCACCGTCGTCGAGGGCAAGGTCGGCCACGCCCTGCGGTTCGGCAAGGGCGCCTACATCGAGCTGGGCAAGCCGACCGAGCTGACCATCGGCAACGCGTCGTTCACCGTCATGGCCTGGGTGAAGGCCGATGCGGAGAACGGCGTGGTCGTCGCGCGGGGCGGCGCCTTCTGCGGCTACTCGCTCTACGTGATGGGCGGGGTAGCGAAGTTTGGCATCCACTGCGTGCAGGACGGCCCGGCCTACGTCGCGGCGGGCAAGCAGCAGGTCGCCGGGGACTGGGTGCACCTGGCGGGGGTCGTCCACCGCGACCGCGTCGAGGTCTACGTCAACGGCGCGCTCGCGGGCACGGCGAAGACGAAGGGCTACATCCCTGGCGAGTGCGGCCAGGGCATGGAGATCGGCTTCGACGCGGGCAACAGCCCCGCGGAGATCTGCGACGCCTTCGACGGCATCCTCGACGAGGTCAAGTGCTTCAGCGTCGCGCTGTCGCAGGCCGATATCGCGAAGCAGAGTCGCGCGGCAACCCAGAAGTGATGGAGCAGAGATGAACACGCGTGTCCCTGGAAGGCGTTTCGCCATCGCGGTCGGGTGCCTCTTGCTGCTGCACTGCTCGGCCAGGGGTGCCGGGAAGGCGCCTGCCGATTCGCTGGGAACAGCCTCGCAGATGGTCGAGGCCAGCGGGGCGGCCGGGGGCTTCTGCGCGGTGGTCGGCGCGCGGGACGCCGAGCTGGCGCTCGCGCTCGCCAGGCAGGGGCCCTTCGTCGTCCAGTGCCTGTGCGCCGACGCGGCGACGCGCGAGCGCGTGCGGAAGGCGATCCGCGCGGCGGGCCTCTACGGCACCGTCTCGGCCGACGTGCTCGAGGGGGGGCGGCTGCCCTACGCCGAGAGCCTCTTCAACATCGTCGTCTGCGACCCCTGGCCGGCGCTCGCCGCGGGGGGGCTGTCGGCGCAGGAAGTGATGCGGGTGCTGGCCCCGCTCGGCACGGCCTATCTCGGCTCGTCGTCGGCCCTCCCGCAGACGCGGCCGTGGCAGGCGGGCCTCGTGGCGCAGCTCCGCGCCGCCGGCATCCGCGACACCGCGGCACTCGGGGCGGGCGGCACGTGGGTGAGAGTGACGAAGCCCTGGCCTGCCGACATCGACGAGTGGACCCACTATCTCCACGGCCCCGACGGCAACCCCGTGGCGCAGGACCGCGCGATCGGCCCGCCGCGCCGCTACCGCTGGGTCTCGCGCCCCATGTTCATGCGGTCCCACGAGAGCGACTCGAGCGTGAGCACCCTCGTGACGGCCCGCGGACGGCTCTTCTACATCGTGGACCAGGCGCCCATCAGCCTCGTCGGCGACCACCCGCTGCCCGACAAGTGGTTCCTCGCCGCCCGCGACGCCTTCAACGGCTGCCCGCTGTGGAAGGTGCCCATCCGCCGCTGGGGCTGGCGCGAGTGGAAGTCCTCGTGGTTCAACACCCGACCCGGCGACATCCCGCTCAACATCCAGAAGCGGCTGGTGGCCGTCGGCGACAGGGTCTACGTCACCCTCGGCTACCAGGCGCCCGTCTCCGAGCTCGACGCTCGCACCGGCGACGTGCTCAAGACCTACGCCGACACCGAGCGCACCAACGAGATCCTCTACCTCGACGGCACGCTCTACCTCTCGGTCCTGCATGGCGACGGCGTGAAGGTCGCCGCCGTCGATGCCGCGACCGGGAAGCGGAAGTGGCTGTCGGAGAGGACCTACGGCGGCAGCGTCATCGACTACATCCGCTGGCGCAGCATGCGCGGGCGCACCAAGCCCGCGAAGCTCGACCCCGCGCCCAACATCGCCACCGACGGCCGCGTCGTCGCGCTCCTCGACCGCGACCGCCTCGCCTGCCTCGACGCCGCCAACGGCGCCGAGAAGTGGCGCGCCGCCTTCCCCTCCGACCCCGCCGACGCGACCGCCGGCGGCATCAAGGCCCAGGGCCTGCTCTGGGTCGGCGCCCTGATCGTCGCCGACGGCGTCGTGCTCCAGGCCAGCCCCAGCAAGCTCGCCGCCTTCGACGCCGACACCGGCAAGCCCCTGTGGAGCCAGCCCAAGAAGTTCATCGGCCACCTGTGGTACGAGTGGAAGGAGGTCTTCGTCATCGACGGCCTCGTGTGGACCTGGGGCGCCGACCTCGCCCGAGGCGAGTACGGCAGCAAGGGCGGCAGGAAGCAGCGCACCGTCCACCCCCAGCACGTCAACGGCTACGCCATCCGCACCGGCAAGCTCGTGCGCCACGTCCCGCTCGGCAGCACCTTCAAGGCCCATCACCACCACCGCTGCTACCGCAACAAGGCGACCGTCCGCTACATCCTCGCCAGCCGACGCGGCACCGAGTACATCGACCTCGCCGGCGGCCCCCACTCCATCAACAACTGGGTCCGCGGCACCTGCCACGTCGGCATGATGCCCGCCAACGGCCTCCAGTACGCCCCCCCACACCCCTGCCAGTGCTACATCGACGAGAAGCTCAACGGCTTCAACGCCCTCGCTCCGGCGAGGCGGGGCGAGGGGCGAGAGGCGAGGGGCGAGGAAGCCCCGCGCCTGGCGAAAGGGCCTGCCTATGGCCAGATCGACGATCGGCAATCGGCAATCGGCAATGATGAGGACTGGCCCGCCTTCCGCCACGACGCCATGCGGACGGGCGCGGTGAGCACCAGCGTGCCCGACGCGGCGGCCCCGCTGTGGCGGGTGAGCGTCGGCAGGAAGGTCTCGGCGCCGATCGCCGTGGCGGGCAGCGTCTTCGCGTCGCTGGTGGACGAGCACCACGTCGTGTGCCTCGACGCGCGGGACGGCGGCCAGCGGTGGGAGTTCGCGGCGGGCGGCCGCATCGACTCGCCGCCGACGTGGCACAAGGGCACGGTGATCTTCGGCTCGGCCGACGGCTGGGTCTACTGCCTGCGCGCGGCCGACGGGCAGCTCGCCTGGCGCTTCCGCGCGGCGCCGGAGGCCAGGCAGATCGGGGCCTTCGGCCAGCTCGAATCGGCGTGGCCCGTGCACGGGAGCGTGCTGGTGCAGAACGAGGTCGCCTACTTCGCCGCCGGCCGGTCGTCGATGCTAGACGGCGGCATCCGCGTCTACGGCCTCGACCCCGCCACGGGCGCCCTGCGCCACCAGGCGACCCTCCACGGCCCCCACTACACCAGCGAGAACGTCGAGGCCAACTTCCAGCTCCCGCAGGGCTGCCTGCCCGACGTGCTCATGGGCGACGGCTCCCACGTCTACATGCGCTCGGTCGCCTTCGACGCGAAGCTCGAGCGCCAGAAGGGCGCTCCCGCACTCCGCACCCGCAGCGGCCTGCTCGACGGCACCTACTTCAAGCGCATGCCCTGGACCCTCGCCGGCGACTACGCCCGCCTCATCGTCCACGACAAGCGCGCCGTCTACTACGTCCGCATGTTCGACTCCCTGCGCGGGCTCGACCCCACCGTCTACTTCACCCCCGGCAGGCAGGGCTACCTGCTGTTCGCCAAGGACATGGACGGCAAGCGCAACACGTGGGCGGAGCGGGTGCCCATTCGGGTCCGGGCCATGGCGCTGGCGGCGGGGCGGCTGTTCGTCGCAGGGCCGCCCGACGTGGTGGACCCGGAGGATCCGCTCGGCGCCTTCGAGGGCCGCAAGGGCGGGCCGCTCTACGTCTTCGACCCCGTCGCGGGCAAGAAGCTCGCCGAGCACCGCCTGTCGTTCGCCCCCGTCTTCAACGGCATCGCGGCGGCGCGCGGCCGGCTCTACCTCGCCGAGGAGGACGGCAGCATCACCTGCTTCGGCGAGCGCTAGCCGCCGTCCTCCCGCATCGGCTTGACTGCCAGAACCCCACCGCCTACAATGCAGGAGCCGGCGACTCCGGCACTCGGCGAGCCCGCTTCGCTGAGCCCCAGGGGCCGGGCCGTGGTGGGGCTGGCGGAACGGTCGCTCGCCCAGGTGGAACGGGACGGCTGTAGGTTTGGGGCTTTCCCAGATGGCTTGTCGTTCGGTCCGTGGTCAGGTGCGGGCTCTAGCGCGGTCTGTCGTGCTGATGCGATGGGTTGTGTGCCTGGCGTGCGCGGTGGGCCGGCAGGGGAGTGGCGCGGGCGAGCAGCCCGTCCGCGCGGTGGCGCGCAATGCCGTGGCGCCAGGGGCCGCCGCGGGGGGCGCGGAGGCGGCCAAGGGCGACGCGGATCTCCAGACGGACTTCGACGCGGACCTGCTGCTGCGGCGCGCGCGGGAGTTCCTGAGCGCGCCCGAGCCCCAGTACCACAAGGCGGCGCTGGTGCTCCAGCACCTGATCGACACGGCGGGCGACGCGCTCGCCACCGAGGACCACCTGGTCTACCACCCCGTGCGCCGGAAGGCGGAGCGGCTGCTGGCCGACATGCCCGACGTGGGCCTGGAGACCTACCGTGCCGAGGTGGACGGTCTGGCGCAGGCGCTCCTGGGCACTCGGGGCCGCAGCCGCGACGAGGAGGCGCTGCGGATCGTGGCCGACCGCTTCTTCCTCAGCTCGCGGGGCGATGAGGCGGCGTTCGTGCTGGGCTGCCTCTACCTCGACCAGCACCAGTACCTGCGGGCGCGCCGCATCTTCCTGCGCATCCTGCGCCACCACCCGGCCCCCTCGGTGCCCGAGGCGGCCATCCTGCTGCGGCTGGCGCTGGCGTGCGGCCGCTCGGGCGACGCCGAGGGCGCCCGCGACGCGTGGGACAAGCTCCAGGGGCGCCAGGTCGGCCTGCCGCCCGAGGCGTTGGCGGCGGTGCGGCGGGAGGCGCTCGGCCAGCCCGCCAGCGCGACGCAGGCCGCACAGCGGCCGGCGACCGCGACGCTCCCGGCGGCGGACGGCCGCTTCCCCGATCTGCCCGCCGAGCTGCTCGAGCGGCCGCGCGGGCTGTGCACGGTCGCCTCGCAGTTCGAGTTCTCCCTCGCCCCCGTGCGGTCGAACGTGCGGGTGCACATCGCCGGCCAGACGGTGCGCACGGGCACGCAGGGGCTGGGCGCGATGCGCGACCACCTGCTGGCGCGGTGGGAGCAGTGCGGCTGGTTCCCGACGGGCGAGCTGCGGTTCCGCGACGGCTGCGCCTACTTCAAGGCGGCCGGCGGCGTGGTGTGCCTCGAGACGCGCACGGGCAAGGTCCGGTGGGAGTCGAAGCCGCCGCAGCCGCCGAAGACGACCCGCTCGAGCTACGTGTCGTTCTCGAGCAGCTCGTTCCGCACCGGCATGCCGACCCAGGCGCACGAGATCCCGCTGTTCGGCGACCGGGTGGCGAAGCAGGTGGGGCTGCTGGGCGACGCTCTGTATCACATCGCGGAGCACCATCAGGCCCACTGGGCGCGGACGTCCGTCGTGGCGGTGGTCGTCGTCAACGGCAAGCGGGTGGTCCGGCAGGCGAAGCAGGTGTCCCAGGGCAATCGACTGGTGGCGCTCGACGCGCGGACCGGCAAGCTCCGCTGGCAGCGGGGCCGCACGCTGGACGAGAAGGACCCGCTGCGCGCCGTGCGGTTCCTGTCGCTGCCCGTCCCGTGCGGCGGGCGGCTGCTGGCGGTGGTCGAGAACCGCAGCGAGCTGTCGCTGGTGGCGCTGGAGCCGGAGACGGGCGAGTTGGCGTGGCGGACGTTCCTGTGCGCCTACACCGCGCCCATGCGAGCGCCGTGGTACGGGGTCGGGCTGGCCCGCCACGGCAGCGAGGTCTACGTCTCGACGGGGCAGGGGGTCGTGCTGGCGCTCGACGGCATCGACGGCTCGATCCGCTGGGCGTCGCGCTACGAGCGCCAGTTCCACGACGGCGGCACGCGCAGCATCCTCTACGGCCGCGCCGTGATGGGCTGGCAGGAGAACCGCGTGTTCCCCCTCGGCGGCCGTCTCGTCGTCCTGCCGAGCGATGCGGAGCGGATCCTGACCTTCGACGCCCACTCGGGCCTGATGCTGCGCGCGCTCGCCGCGACGGGGATGCGCTACTGCCTGGGCCTGGCCGACGGCAGCCTGTTCGTGGGCTCGGACAGCAAGGTCCGGCGCATCGCCTTCCCCGCGGGCAAGGTGGTCTGGGAGCTCGAGCTGCCTGGGGGCCGGCGCGCCTGCGGCCGCGGCTTCCTGACCGACGACGCCCTCTATCTGCCCAGTGGCCGGCACCTCGTCCGCGTGGCCGCCGCCACGGGCAGGGTGGACAGCACGCTGCGGGTCGATCTGCCGGACGATGAGCCCGTGGGCAACGTCTTCTCCGACGGCAGCGCGTTCGCGGTGTACGGCCTGGGCCGCGTCTACACGCTCAGGAGCGGCGCGGTCGAGATGGCCGAGGTGTCGCGGCGGCTCGCGCAGCTCCGCCGGCAGCACGACGCGGCGAAGCCGCCGGAGCCCGACCTCGTGAAGCGGCTGGCCGATGCCTATCTCGCCCGCGCACGGCTCCACGAGGGCTACGAGCGTCTGGAGGCGGCGGTGGACGACTGCCGCGTGGCTGCGCGCGAGCTCGGCCAGCACGGGTCGGTGGGCGCGGCGCAGGACCGGCTGTTCGGCCTCCTGCTGGGGCTTGCCGGCAAGGACTCGAAGGGCGCGGCGGAGCGGATCCGCGAGGCCCTGTCGGTCGCGCGCGACCCCGCCCGGAAGGCGGAGGCGGTGCGTGCCCTCGCGGCGGACCACGAGCGGCGGGGCCGCGTGGCGGAGGCCGCTGCGAGCCTGCTCGGGGTGATGCAGGACGGCGGGAGCGCGCTGGTCGAGCTGGCGGCCGAGCGCGGCACGTGGCGCGTGCGGCCCGACCTGCTGGTGGCGCGCGACGTCCGGCGCCTGCTGGCGCGGCACGGCGAGCAGGTGGCGCAGCCCTTCGCCCTCAAGGCGGAGGCGGCGCTCGCCGCCGCTCGCGCGAAGCGGAGCTACGAGGCGTTCCAGGCCGTGCTGCGCGTGTTCGCGGGCACGTCGGCCGCCACGGCCGCAGGCCTCGAGGCCGCGGCGCTGGAGGACAAGGGGGGCGTTTTCGAGAAAGCCGAGCTGATCCTCTGCGAGATGGCGTCCGCCGGGCATCGGCCGACGGCGGCCGCGGGCCTGGCCGCGCTCGCCTCGCTCCACGAGCGCCGCGGCTGGCTGCGCCAGGCGCACGCCGAGTGGACGCTGCTCGCCGACCAGTTCCCCGACCAGCCCGTGCCGCTCGGCGGGGAGCGGGTGGCGGCGGGGGCGCTCGCACGCGAGCGACTCGCCGCGAAGCCCTTCGCGGGCGCGGACGTAGGGCCGGCGAAGGGCCTGCCCGAGCCGCCGTGGCGGCGCCTGTGGGAGACCACGAGCGGGAAGTCGCGCTACCTCCAGGTGCTCTCGCTGGCACAGGTCCCGCGGCCCGGGAGCCGCGGCGTCTCGCAGTTCCTCGAGGAGCACATCTTCATCATCCTGCGCGAGAAGACGAGCCGCTTCATCTGCCGGCGCGTCCGCGACGGCGCGACGCTCTACGAGCAGGACATGGCGACGACGGCGTCGCAACGTACCCAGTACCCGCACAGCACGGGCGGCCACGTCACGGTGTGGATGGGCAGCGGGTCGTCGAAGGTGTTCGGGCTGGTGTCGGGCAAGGTGCTCTGGGAGGCGAAGGCGTCGGCGACCGGGCTCCGGCGGATCAGCTCGTCGACCCGGACGGCCGCGGGCGGGCTGCCGCAGTGGGCCGCTGGCGTGGTGGCCATGCGGCCGCGCCCCAGCACGGTGCGGGTGGTGGACCTGGCGACGGGGCGGGCGTTGTGGGAGCGGACCTTCCGCGGCATGACCGTCAGCACCGTGCAGAGCGCCGGGCCCTATCTGCTGATCGCGACGGGCCGCAACGCCGAGCTGTGGGTCTGCGACGCCTTCAGCGGCGAGAAGCTCGGCACCCTCGGCCTCCAGGGCCGATACACCCGCGCGCAGGTGATGACCCGCCATGGGCTTGTCTGCCAGAGCTACACCACCGGCCGCACCAGGCAGCTCCTCACCCTCTACGAGCTGCCGTCGGGCAAGACTCGCTGGACGTGGGAGGCCAAGCAGCACCCGCGCAGCCTCCAACTGCTCGACGCCGACACCCTCTGCGTCGTGGGCACCGACGGGACGGTGCAGGTCGTGGACGTGGCGACGGGCAAGCCGCGGGCGAAGATGCAGGGCGAGGGCGCCGGCCGCTACGTCTACGGCGTGTGCCTGAGCGCCGACGGCAAGCATCTCTACGCCAGCGGCTATGGCATGGCCAAGGACAACAAGCGGACGATGACCCTCACGGTGTTCGACCTGGCGGCAGGCAAGAGGCTCCAGACGTTCACCTACGGCGAGAGCCGCTACGTGCGCCCGACCCAGATCGACGCGCTGGCGCGCAGCGGCCGCCTGCTGCCGCTCGTGGTGCAAGACCCGCCAACCAAGCAGGGGAAGGCCACGCGGCCGAGCCAGCTCTGTCGCGTCCGGTTCTACCGTCGTGCCGACGGCCAGTGCGAGGAGGGCCTGGCGCTGCCGTCGTCGCGGGAGGACGGCAAGTTCGAGAAGCTCCGCTCCATCCACGTGCAGGACGGTGCTCTCATCGTGGTGCTCTACAGCGGGGTCCAGGTCTTCGGCCACGGCGCCCAGCCGGCGGGAGCGCCCGAGCGCGAGGCCGCGGCCGACAAGCAGGCGGAGGCGCCATGACCGCGGGCAGCCGACGGGTGATGTGTGGCCTCGCCTGCCTCGTCGCCCTGACGGGCCTGCGGGCGGGCGAGCTCCGCACGCGGCCCGAGCTCATCACCTCCGAGACCGAGCAGGCCATCGCGAAGGGCGTCGCCTTCCTGGCTCGCACCCAGTCGCGCGCAGGCTCGTGGCGCGGCCGCACCCACTACGGCGGCTACCCCGGCGCCATGACCTCGCTGGCCGGCCTCGCGCTGATGGCCTCCGGCAACACCCCCAGCGAAGGTCCCTGCGCCGTCAACGTGCGCCGCGCCGTGGACTACGTGCTGAGCTGCGCGAACCGCAACGGCCTGATCGCGCAGATCGGCGAGGAAGGCGCGCGCCCCATGTACAGCCACGGCTTCGGCATGCTCTTCCTCGCCCAGGCCTACGGCATGGAGCAGGACCCCGAGCTCCAGCGGCGGATCCGCCGGGCGCTCGAGCGCGGCGTCCGCCTCACGGCCCGGTCGCAGTCAGGCGACGGCGGATGGCTCTACACGCCCGACGCCAACGGCGACGAGGGCTCGGTGACCATCACCCAGATCCAGGCGCTCCGCGCCGTCCGCAACGCGGGCGTGAAGGTGCCCAAGAGCACCATCGACCGCGCCTGCCAGTACATCGCCAAGTGCGCCAACGCCGACGGCGGCATCAGCTACTCGCTGCGCAGCCGCGGCTCGAGCCGCCCCGCCATCACGGCCGCCGCCGTCGCCACGCTCTACAACGCCGGCGAGTACGAGAACCCCGTCGCGCTCAAAGCCCTCGACTACCTCAAGAAGCACCTCAAGGGTGGGTCGAAGTCGCGCCTGTGGGCCGGCCACGCCTACTACACCACGCTCTACGCCTCCCAGGCCATGTACCTCAGCAGCGAGGCGAACTGGAAGGACTTCTTCCCCGCGCGCCGCGACGACCTGCTCAAGCAGCAGAAGACGGACGGGAGCTGGATGGGCGACCACGTCGGCGAGGTCTACGGCACGGCGGTCGCCCTCATCGTGCTTCAGCTCCCCTACCGCTACCTGCCCATACTCCAGCGCTGACAGGAGGCCCAAGCCGCATGCCCGAACCCACCGTCCCCGCGGACGCACTCGGCGACAGCGACCTCGAGGAGCTCGCCCGGCTCAAGGAGGCCCGCGACAGGGTGAAAGCCGAGATGGCCCGCGTCATCGTCGGCCAGGAGGAGATCATCGATCAGCTCCTCGTCGCCATCTTCTCCCAGGGCCACTGCATCCTCGAGGGCGTCCCCGGCCTCGCCAAGACCCTCATGGTCAGCACGCTCGCCAGCTCGCTCCAGCTCTCGTTCCACCGCATCCAGTTCACCCCGGACCTCATGCCCTCCGACATCACGGGCACGGAGGTGATCCAGGAGGACAGGGCGACGGGCGAGCGCGAATTCAAGTTCCTCCACGGCCCCGTGTTCGCCCACGTCATCCTCGCCGACGAGATCAACCGTACGCCGCCGAAGACGCAGGCCGCGCTGCTCGAGGCGATGCAGGAGCGCCAGGTCACCATCGGCGGCGAGCGCCACGCCCTCCCGCTCCCGTTCTTCGTGCTCGCCACCCAGAACCCCATCGAGCAGGAGGGCACCTACCCGCTGCCCGAGGCGCAGCAGGATCGCTTCATGTTCAAGCTCTTCGTCCGCTACCCGAGCTACGACGAGGAGTACGTGATCGCCGAGACGACGACGGCCGTCTTCTCGACCGAGGTGAGCGAGGCGCTCACGAGCGACGAGATCCTGCTGCTCCAGGGGATCGTGCGTCGGGTGCCCGTGCCGCCGCACGTCATCCACTACGCGCTGCGGCTGGTGCGGGCCACGCGGGTGCGGGAGCCCGGGGTGCCCGACTTCATCGACGAGTGGGTGAGCTGGGGCGCCGGGCCGCGGGCCGCGCAGTACCTGCTGCTGGGCGGCAAGGCGCGCGCCGCGCTCGACGGCCGCACGTTCGTCACCTCCGACGACGTCCGCGCCGTCGCCCACCCCGTGCTCCGCCACCGGATCATCGTGAACTTCAATGCCGAGTCCGAGGGGATGACCCCCGACAAGATCGTCGATCGGCTCATCGCCACGACGCCGGAGGCCGACGGCGACGAGGCCGTGCCCGACGAGGTCGCGCGGGCCTTCAAGGGAGCGTGACAGGAAGGCACCCGCGCTGGCCCCTCCGCTGAGCGGAGGGGCCAGCGCGGGTGGGATGAAGGGAACCGCCGTGGCGACGGATGACGGCCGACGCTTCCTCGACCCCAAGGTGCTCAGCAAGATCACGCGCCTCGAGCTTCGGGCGCGCAGCGTCGTCGAGGGCTTCATCAGCGGCCTCCACAAGAGCCCCTACCAGGGCTTCAGCGTCGAGTTCGCCTCCCACCGCGAGTACGTGCCCGGCGACGATATCAAGCACATCGACTGGAAGGTGTGGGCGCGCGCCGACCGCTTCTACATCAAGCAGTACGAGGAGGAGACCAACCTCTCGAGCACGATCCTGCTCGATTGCAGCCGCTCCATGGTCTACGGCGACCCGCGGGACGGCATGACCAAGTTCGACTACGGCTGCACCGTCGCCGCCTCGCTCGCCTACCTGCTCCAGCAGCAGCAGGACGCCGTGGGGCTCGTGACGTTCGACGTCGCGGTCCGCCGCAATCTCGCGCCCAGCTCGCATCCCAGCCACCTCAAGCTCCTGCTCCACGAGCTGGCGAACACCCAGCCCGACGACCGCACGGACGTCGCGGAGATCTTCCACCGCCTCGCCGAGCAGATCTCGCGGCGCGGCCTCATCGTGCTCATCTCCGACCTGTTCGTCGACGTGGACACGCTGACCCGCGCGCTCCAGCACTTCCGCCACAAGCGCCACGAGGTCGTCGTCTTCCACGTCATGCACCACGACGAGCTCGAGTTCCCCTTCCAGGACAACGTCCTGTTCCGCGGCCTCGAGACCGAGCGCCAGGTGCTCACCGAGCCGCGGGCGCTGCGGCGGGCCTACCTCGAGGCCGTCGAGCGTTTCCTGGGCCGGGTGCGGAAGACGTGTGCGAACAACGGGATCGACTACATGCTGCTGAGCACGCGGCAGCCGCTCGACGCGGCGCTCGCCAGCTACCTGGCGTTCCGCCAGCGCACCGCCCGCGCCGTGCTCAGGAGATAGGGCAACGATGGACGCGCGGAGGGCCGCAGGCATCGCGCGATCGCCCGGTCTGACACCGGCCTGACGTGAGTTGTGTCCTGCCGGGGCAGAGGCCCCGCAACGAGGAACGGCGGACCCGATGTTCCAGTGGCTCGGCCTCGGCGCGATGAATCTCGGGCTCCTGTGGGGCACGCTGCTCATCGCGTCGCCGATCGTCATCCATCTGCTCAGCAAGCGGAAGTTCCGCATTCTCGACTGGGCGGCGATGGAGTTCGTGCTCGAGGCGGAGCGGCGGAACCGTCGGCGCATCCGGCTCGAGCACCTGCTGTTGCTGCTGCTGCGCTGCCTTGCGGTGCTCCTCGCGGCGCTGCTGGTGTCGCGGCTCGTCCTGCGGCCGAGCGGGCTGGCGGCGCGGGCCGTCGAAGCGGCCCGCGTCGAGCAGGTCGTCCTGCTCGACGACTCGCCCAGCATGGCGGCCACCGTCGGCAGCAAGACGGTGTTCGACGAAGCGCGCCGGCTGCTCGCCGAGCTGGTCGAGCAGACGGCGCGGGAGCGCCCCGGCGACACCCTGACGGTGATCCTCACCTCGCGGCCCAGTCGGCCGGTGCTCAACGGCCAGTTCCTGACCCGCGACAAGGTGGACGGGGTGGTCGGGCTGATCGGGTCGCTCGAGGTCTCGGACAAGCCGGCGTCCTTCGACACGGCCCTCCTGGCGCTCGACGAGCTGCTTGCCGGCCCCCAGGGCAACCTCAACCGCTTGGTGACGGTGCTCACCGACCTGCGCCGCCGCGACTGGGCCGAGGAGGCGGGCGAGGCGTCGGCCGGCCCGAAGGGCGGCAAGGGCCGCGGCGCGGCGGCCGTCCTGCGGCAGGTCGCCAAGAGGGCCCAGGGCGTCGCCGTGGTGGACGCCGGCGGCGACTGGGCGCCGAACCTCACGGTCGCCGACATCGCGGTCCGCGAGAAGGCGCTCGTCGCCGAGGTCCCTGCGCGCTTCGAGGTCGTCGTGATCAACCACGGCGAGGCCGATGTCTCGGGCATCGACGTCACCTTCACGGCGGGCACCTCCGTGCCCCTGCGCGGCACCATCGACCTGCTGGGGGCCGGCGAGCGGGCGTCGGTGCCGTTCACCTTCACCTTTCGCCAGGCCGGCTCGGCGCCGGTCCGTGCCGAGATCGCCGCGGACGTGCTGCCCCGCGACAACGCGCGGTACTACGCGGCGGCGGTCCGCAAGGGCGTGCGGATCCTGCTGGTGGACGGCGAGCCGTCGTCAAGCACTCCTGCCCGTGATGCTGACGGTGCTGGAGTACGGCGAGACCGAGACCTTCTACCTCGAGCGCGCGCTCGACCCGCCGGGCGACGCGATGAGCGGCAACGACGTCGAGGTCGTCACCGAGAACCAGTTCGAGGGCATGCCGCTCGACGGCGTCCAGGTCGTCGTGCTGGCGAACCTCTACCGGATCACCGAGAACCGCCGCGCCTCGCTCGAGGAGTGGGTGCGCCAGGGCGGCGGGCTCGTCTTCTTCCTCGGCGACCAGGTGGACGAGCTCTTCTACAACGAGAAGCTCTACGCCAAGGGCGCCGGGCTCTTCCCGCTGGCGCTCGCCGCGGTGCAGGGCGACGAGGCGGCCCGGCGGGGGGTGCACCTCAGCGAGACGAGCGCGAACCACCCCGTGCTGCGGGTCTTCCAGGGCGCGCAGAACCCCTTCATCCGCCGAGTCAAGTTCTTCCGCTGGTGGGAGGGCGTGCCGAGTCGCGAGGCCGTGGCGAGCGGCGCGGTCCGGGTCATCGCGGCCTACGACGACCCCGGCTCCACCCCGGCCGTCGTCGAGCGGGCACTGGGCAAGGGGCGCGTCGTCGCGGTCACCACCACCGCCGACGCCGAGTGGACGAGCTGGCCCGCGGACCCGAGCTACCTCGTGACCGTGCTCGAGCTGTCTCGCCACGTGACCCGGGCCACCGCCGCCGAGGGCTCGATCGGCGTCGGCGTGCCGATCCATACGACCCTCGACCCCGCGCGCTACGGCAGCGAGGTGCGCGTCGAGGTCCCCGGCTCGACCGACCCCATGGACCTCCAGGCCCTGCCGACCGAGGACGGCAGGAGCCTGCTGTTCCACTACGAGGACACGGCCCGCCAGGGGCTCTACCGGCTGCGGCTGGCGCGGCGCGACGGCTCGCCGGAGACCGAGCACGTGGCGGTGAACGTGGATCCGTCGGAGGGCGACCTGCGTCCCGCGGACCGGGTGGCGTTGGGCCGGCGGATCGACGATCCGAAGGTGGCGGTCGTCACGGGGCGGCAGTTCCTCGCGCGGGGGGTGAGCGGCGGCAAGGTGGAGGTATGGCGTGCGGTGCTGGTCGCGCTCGTGGCGGCGCTGTGCGTCGAGCAGTTCCTGGCCTGGTGGTTTGGCACGCGGCGGTAGGTGGCCTATGAGCGACTTGTGGCTCAAGGCGCTGGGCTTCGATCTCGGGCGCATCCCCGAGGGGGCGCGGACGGAGTTCGTGTGGACCCACGCGCCGACGTCGTGGGGGGTGTTCGTGCTCCTGGCCGTGGTGGCGGGGCTGCTGTACGCGACGTGGTGGCTCTACCGCCGCGAGATGGCGGTGTGCCCGGGGCCCGTGAAGGTCTTCCTGGCCGTGGTGCGGGTGGCGGTGCTGGTGGCGCTGGCCGCGGTGTTCATCGGGCCGGCGCTCGCCGTGTCGCTCACGCGCACGCTCGATCCCTACGTGGTGCTGCTGCTGGACGATTCGCTGTCGATGAGCATCCAGGACCACTACGCCGACGAGGTGGTGGACGGGGTGGCGGCGGCGACGGGGGCGGATGCCGAGGCGATTCGGTCGGGGGCCGTGTCGCGAGCCGAGCTGGTGGACGGTGTGCTGCGTCGGGACGGCGGGCAGTTCCTCAAGGCGCTTCGGGCGCGCGGGCGAGTGCGGGTGATGACCTTCTCGGACAAGCTGCGGGTCCGCGAGGCGCTCGGCCTGGCCCGCGAGCCCGAGGCCGTGGAGGCCCAGGAGGGCGCCCTGCCGCGCGCCGAGCCGGTCCCGCCGCTCGTCCCGGCAGGGTCGGGGACCAATCTGCCCCGGGCGATCCGCGAGTCGCTGAAGTCGCTGGCCGGGCAGCCTGTGGCCGCGGTCGTGCTGGTGACCGACGGGCAGAACACAAGCGGGGGGGACCCCCTGGCGGCAGCCGAGTTCGCCCGGGCGCAGGGCACGCCCATCCTCGCCGTCGGCGTCGGGGACCCGCGGGACCCGCAGAACCTGCGCGTGGCCGAGGCCTGGGCGCCCGAGACCGTCTTCCGCGGCGACCCGTTCCTCATCCAGGCGCGCGTCCAGGCCGAGGGCATCGAGCCGGCCAGCGTGCAGGTCGAGCTCGTCGAGCGCCGCGGCGGCGGCCCGGACGCCGGCGAGACCGTCCTCCAGACCAAGCCCGCCTTCATCGGCGGAGGCAAGCCCACCGCCGACGTGGCCTTCAAGCACCTGCCCAGCGCCGACGGCGAGTTCATCTACACCGTCCGCATCGCCCCGCAGCCCCGCGAGCTGCTCCGCACCGACAACGCCAAGTCCATCACCGTCAAGGTCATCAGCGAGCAGGCGCGGGTCCTCCTCGTCGCGGGCTCCCCGCTGTGGGATTTCCGCATGGCCCGCACCCTGCTGCTCCGCGACAAGACCATCAACGTTTCGTGCTGGCTCCAGAGCCTCGACGCCGACATGCGCCAGGACGGCAACACGGTGATCGAGCGCTTCCCCGACAAGCCCGAGGCCCTCTTCCAGTACGACGTCATCGTCCTGTTCGACCCCGACCCCGTCGACTTCGACCAGGGGCGCATCGAGCTGCTCGAGAAGTTCGTCGGCAGCCACGCGGGCGGCCTGTTGTGGGTGGCGGGGCCGAAGTTCTCCACGCGGTTCCTCTCCTACTACCGCACGCGGGGGATTCGCGACCTGCTGCCGGCGCGGCTGGGGGACCTGTCGCAGGCCGACGTGCGGCTGCTGGTGCACGCGGCGTCTCGCGAGTGGCGGGTGCGGGTCACCGCGGACGGCGTGGACCACCCGCTGCTGATGCTCGACAAGGACGCGGAGGTGAACGCGCGGCTGTGGGCCGCGGTGCCGGGCGTCTACTGGTGCTTCCCCGCGCTCGGCGCCAAGCCGGGCGCCCGAGCGCTGCTCGAGCACACCGACCCCAGGCTGCGCACGAAGGACGGCCCCCGGCCCCTCGTGGTGGCGGGGCAGTATGGTGCGGGGCGCACGCTCTACATGGGGTTCCACAGCACGTGGCGCTGGCGCAAGCTGGGCGAGCGCTACTTCGACCGCTTCTGGGTCCAGGCGGTCCGCTACCTGGTCGAGGGCCGCCTGGTGGGCGGCAAGCGCCGCGGTCGGGTCACCACGGACCGCGACGTCTACGCGGTGGGCAGCCGGGTCGCCGTGTCGGCTCGGCTCTACGACGCGGCCTTCGAGCCACTGGCGGAGCCGACGGTCCCTCTCGTCGTGCGGCCGCTGGGTGGCGGGCCATCCATCGAGGCTGAGCTCAAGCTCGTGCGCGACCGGCCGGGCCACTACGAGGGCTCGGTGCTGGGCACGCAGCTCGGGGTGAACGAGATCGAGGTGACGCTGCCCGATCAGCGGGGCGGCCGGCCGGTGCGGGTGTCGAAGCAGGTCACGGTCGAGATGCCCCGGGTGGAGTTCGCGGACCCGCGTCTCGCGAAGTCGCTCCTCGTCGATCTGGCCGAGCGCTCGGACGGCCACTACTTCGAGCTCGGCGAGGCCCATCGGGTGGCCGCGGCCGTGCCCGACCGCCGCGAGACCGTCGTCGTCCGCGAGAAGCCCCGGAGCCTGTGGGACACGGGCCGCCTGCTCGGCCTCATCGTCTTTCTCCTCACGGTGGAATGGGCCGTGCGCAAGCGATATCGTCTGATGTAGCACAGGAATGGCCATGAGCACCCACGCCGCACAGGGCGACCCGCCGCTGGCGATCCGCACGCGGCTCGCGCGGCTGCGCCGTGCCGTGAGCCTGTGGTTCTGGATCGACGGGCTCACGGTGCTGTGCGTGGCGGCGGTGGTCCTGTCGGTCGCGAGCCTGCTGGTGGACCGGACGTTCCGGATGGACCGCGTGCAGCGGCTGCTGTGTCTGCTGGGGGCGGCGGCGGCGCTCGGGGTGGCGGCGTGGCGGCGGCTGATGCGCCCCCTGTCGCGCAAGCTGCTCGACGACGCGCTGAGCCTGATCGTCGAGGCTCGGCACGGCGAGCTGGGCCAGCGGCTCATCAGCGCCGTGCAGCTCGCGCGGGCGCCTCGCGCCGCGGCGGCCGGCTGCTCGCCCGCCCTGGTGCGGGCCACCATCGACGCGGGGTCCCGCGCCGCCGCGGCGGTGGACTTCCTCGACACCCTCGACACCCGCAGGCGCACCCGCAACCTGCTGTGCGGCGCCCTCGCGGCCGGTCTGTTCGCCGGCGTCTGCCTCCTGTTCCCGTCGGTCATGGGCGTGTGGTTCTCGCGGAACGTGCTGCTGAGCGATCGGCGGTGGCCGCAGAAGACACACCTGCGCGTGCTCGACGCGGACGATGGCGCGCTCGTGTGCCCGCGCGGCGACGACCTCGCGGTCCACGTCGAGGCCGACCCCGCCGGCGTGGTGCCCTCGCTCGTCACCCTCCGCTACCGCGCGCGCGGCGGCTCCGGCAGCGAGCAGATGGTCCTGGTCGGCCGGAACGTCTTCCGCACGGTCTTCAAGAACGTGCTCGAGCCGTTCTGGTTCCGCGCGTCGGGCGGCGACGCGGACACGCCGTGGTGCCAGGTGCGCCTGGTCGAGCGCCCCGCGGTCGAGAGCCTTGCGATGGCCTACCTGCCGCCCGCCTACATCGGCTCCGAGCGCGTGCCGCTGCCGTCGAACATCGGGCCGCACCCCGTCCCTGGCGGCAGCACCCTGGTGGTGGAGGGCACGGCGACCAAGGACCTGGCCCGCGCGACCATCGCCTTCGGGAAGCTCGAGGCGGAGCCGTGCACGCTGGTGGGGGCGCGGCGCTTCCGCGTCGTGGTGGCCGGCGAGCGCCTCCAGAGCGGGGCCTACGCGCTCGCGCTCGAGGACACCGAGGGCTACGCCTCGAAGCGCCCGGCGCGCTTCTCGCTCAAGGTCGTGGCCGACCGCAAGCCCACGGTGCGGGCCAAGCTCGAGGGGATCGGCGACCTGATCGTCCCGCGAGCGACCATCCCCATCGTGTGCCGCATGACCGACGACCACGCCATCGTCGCCGCCGACATCGTCTACGCCCGTCACGTCGAGGGCGAGGACGCGACCGACCCGCGGCGCATCGCCTTCGGCGACGCCGACCGGTTCGGCACGCGGGAGATCGCCGCCACGCGCCGCCTCGAGGCCGAGCTGCTCGGCCTGGCGGTCGGCTCCCATCTCACGTTCCGCGTCGAGGCGAAGGACAACGACACGGTCACCGGCCCGAAGTTCGGTGTCTCGGGCACCTTCTCGCTGCGGGTCGTCACCGAGGACGAGCTGCGCGCCGAGCTGCTGCGCCGCGAGCAGGAGCAGCGCATGGAGTTCGAGCGGCTCCTGCGCGACCAGCTCAAGCTCCTCGAGAACACCCAGACGATGCTCGCCGGGCTCGAGGGCCGGGACACGACGGCACTCGCCGACGCCGACCGCCGACGGCTCGGCGCCTCCGAGAAGCGCCAGCGGCTCGTCGGCGGCCGCTGCGTCGCCATCGCCGAGCGGTTCGGCGCCATCCTCGCCGAGGTCGAGAACAACAAGCTCGAGGAGGCCCAGACCCCCATCCGCGAGCGGCTCCAGGCCCGCATCATCGAGCCGCTCCTGCTCCTCGCGCGCCGCGGCACCCTCCAGGCCGCCGACCTGCTCGACGCCGCCCGAAAGGCCGCCGCGCAGGCCCCAGCCGACGCGGGCGACGCGAAGCCCGGCCACGCCGCCCTCGTCGATGCCGCGGCCGAACAGGAGCAAATCGCCAAAACCATGCGCAATATCCTGAAAAACATGGTTAAATGGGAAGGGTACCAGGAAGCAGTCACCCTGCTCCGGGAGGTCCTCAAGGCCCAAAGGGACGTCAGCGAGGAGACCGTCCGCGAGTACAAGCGGCGGATCGAGAAGATCTTCGACGAATAGCCCGTCGGAGAAAGGGGGTCTCGGCGATGGCACGCGTTCGAGCTACTATGCTTGGGCTTCTGTTCCTGGCTGCGCTCCCTCACGCCGTGGGCGGCGAGCCTGAGCCCGCCGCCGAGCCCGGCAAGGCCACGCCGTTGGGCATCCGCCAGGAAGGCGTGCGCCAGATGATGAAGGAGCTCGACCAGAAGTTCGGCCGCCTGGCCGAGATCCTCAAGGCCGCCGAGCCCGAGCAGGCCGACCGTCTGCTCAGGGCCCTCCGCGAGAGCAAGGAAGCGCTCATCGAGCGGCGCATGGGCACGATCACCGCCCTGCTCGACAAGGGCGACCTCGACGCGGCGCGCATCGAGCAGGACAAGATCATCGCCGACCTCATCCGTCTCGTCCAGGCGCTCATGACCGACGATGACGACGAGCTGCGCCGGCGGATCAAGCAGCTCCAGGCCTGGAAGGAGCAGATCCAGAAGCTCAAGGACAGCGAGCAGGCCGAGAAGCGCGAGACCGACAAGGTGGCCAACAAGGACGAGACGCTCCGCGACCTCGACGCACAGCTCCGCGAGCTCCGCTCGCTCATCAAGCAACAGGAGAAGGTCGTCGCCGCGACCGGCGGCGCCTCCAGCCAGGACCTCCGCGGCCTCGGCCGCATCGCGGCCGAGCAGGCAGGCGTCCGCCAGGGCACCCAGCGCCTGGCCGACGCCATCGGCGGCGAGGGCGGCGGGCAAGAAGGCGGGGAAGGTGGCGGGCAAGGCGGCGAGGGAGCCGGTGAGGGCGGCGGCCAGGGCGGTGGCGAAGGCGGAGGGCAGGGCGGCGGCCAGGGCGGTGGTGAGGGAGGAGGGCAGGGGGCTGGCGAGGGCGGCGCGCCCGGTCAGCAAGCCCTGGCCAAGGCCGTCGGCAGCCAGCGCACGGCCGAGCAGAACCTGATCCGCGGCCTGCGCCGCACGGCCGAGCGCGACGAACGCGACGCCGTCGAGCGCATGCGCCAGGCACTCGACGAGCTCGAGCGCGAGCGTCAGCGCGTCGCCAATCTGCCCGCCAACTACGGCGAACAGATGGCGCAGCGCCAGGACCGCATCACCGACAGTGCGCGCCGCCTCGCTGACAACATGCGCCAAGCCGGCGAGCAGGGCGGAGGTCAGGGCGGCGGGCAAGGTGGCGGCGAGGGTGGCGGCGAGGGTGGCGGTCAGGGTGGTGGGCAAGGTGGCGGCCAAGGCGGTGGCCAGGGCGGTGGGCAAGGTGGTGGTCAGGGCGGCGGGCAAGGTGGTGGCCAGCAAGGAGAGCAGCAACCCGGGCAGCAGCCCGTCCAGCAGGCGCAGCAGTCCATGCAGCGGGCGTCGCAGGAGCACCGCGAGCCCGACCCCGCGGAGGCGGGCGAGGAGCAGCAGCGGGCCGTCGACGAGCTCCAGCGCGCCCTCGACGAGATCGAGCAGGCGCTCGCGCAGCTCCGCGAGGAGGAGCGCGAGGAGCTGCTCGCCGCGCTCGAGGGCCGCTTCCGCGAGATCCTCGAGCGCCACAAGCCCGTGACCGCCGCCACCGTCAAGCTCGACGCCACACGGCCCCAGCGCCCCTGGACGCGCACCGAGCAGCTCCTGCTCGCCGACGTGACCCAGGAGGAGAAGGCCCTCGCCGCCATGGTCCACACGGCGTACGAGATCCTCGTCGAGGACGGCACGACGGTCATCTTCCCGCAGGTCGTGGCGCAGCTCGAGCAGGACATGCTCAACGTCCACGGCCTCCTGGGCGGCGAGCGCACCGGCGCCTTCACCCAGGCGGTCGAGCGCGAGATCGAGCAGACGCTCGAGGAGATCATCGCGGCCCTCGAGCGCGCCCAGGAGCAGCAGGAACAGGAATCCCAGCAATCCGAGAGCCAGTCCCAGTCCCAACAGCAGCTTCAGCCGCTGGTGCCCGACTCCGCCGAGCTCAAGCTCCTCAAGTCGGCCCAGCTCCGCGTGAACAAGCGCACGAAGTCCTTCGACAACGCGCGGCCCGAGGACTCGCTCGACGGGGAGATGAAGGCGCAGGTGGGCAAGATCGCCGCGCGCCAGGAGGACGTGGCGCGCATGACCGAGGACATGCTCGAGCGCAAGTGAGCGACCCCGCTGGTCGCAAGGAGCACTGACCATGGCACGAGTCGTGCCTCTCGCGCTGGCCTGCCTGACGGCCCTCGCCGTCGCGCGGGCCGCCGAAGAGCCCGCGCAGCCCGGCGAGCAGGGCAAGCTGCCCGTCGGCGAGGTCCACCAGGTGGCCTGCGACGACGAGGGCGAGATCAGCTACCACTGCTACGTGCCGAAGGGCTACGACCCCGCCCGTCGCTACCCCGTCGTCTACGGCTTCTCGCCGGGCGACGCCGGCGGCAGGAAGCCGACGGAGCGGTGGTCGGCGGTGGCCGACAAGCACGGCTGGATCGTGGCCTGGGGCGACCAGAGCTCGACGGGCCGCTTCACGGTGGACGACGTGAAACGCTACGCCGACACGCTCATGGCCAGCGTCGAGAAGCGTCTCTCCGTCCATCGCAACCGCGGCTACACGACTGGCTTCTCGGCCGG